>JAQWQN010000046.1 GCA_029244465.1 Pseudomonadales bacterium | reverse complement strand
TATCACCTAGTGCTGCCGCTTCTTCCAAGTAGGTCACATGCCCCGCGTGTAACAAGTCAAAACACCCATTCGTGAACACAATCCGTTCACCTGCTTGTCTAGCTATGTCTATCTCTCTAGCGAGTTCATCTCTCTCCATCATCCCTTGGCTATGTCGTCTCAGACTCAATGCCCGGTTCACCTCAGGTGCAGTTACGGGTGAAGTCCCAGATTTCGATACCGCGATACTCGCGGCTACATTCGCCACTTGTGCCGCCTCAAAGAGTGACCAATCTAACGCTACCCCTATCGCAAGAGCCGCGACGGTCGTGTCTCCAGCGCCCGTTACGTCATAGACTTCAACCGGCCGCGCTGGGATGTGGCGAGTCTCGTCTGGACTGCACACCTCCATCCCGTCACTACCGCGAGTGACCACAAGCCCTGCAAAACCCAACTCCGCACACAACCGGCTGGCTTCCTGGGAGAGCCTTTCACCGGAGACTTCAACACCCAAGTTGTACTGAAACTCTTTTTCATTTGGTTTAATGATCGATGCTCCCCGATAGGTCGACAGCGCCTTCATTTTCGGATCCACCACAGTTTTCACCCCTGCTTGATTCGCTGCTGCAAGGAGGGCTGCGGGCTCATCGATAACCCCTTTGTCGTAATCTTCGAGGATAAGTACATCGCATTCTGCAAGATACTTTTCAGCTTTGTTTTGCAGTGTCGCGAGGCGTTCGCTCATACCGAGGGTGGGTAACGGCTCTTCAAAATCGGCGCGTATCAATTGTTGTCGCTGCGAGAGCAAGCGGAGTTTCACTATCGTTGACCATTCGTCGACGGTGACAACGTCGCACTGCACCCCAGCGGCTTCCAACGTCTCTGTCAGCGAGCGGCCCGGCTCATCATCGCCAACGTAGCCAATTAACGTGCATCGCGCACCCAGGCTCACCACATTCAGCGCCACATTCGCAGCCCCACCTGGCCGGCCTTCAGTGGTTTCTACCTTGATCACTGGAACAGGCGCTTCTGGTGAGACCCGACCGGCAGGTCCCGCCCAGTATCTGTCCAACATCAAATCCCCAATGACGAGTACGTGTACCTGCGACAAGTCAGCGGGAGCTAAATACAGAGGGTTGGAATCTACAGCCATGGTCACTATGATCTGGGCAAAGGAGACGCGATCTTACCACGGCTCGCATGTTTACAACCGCGGCTTGCAATGCGCTACTATCGCGTCACCTAGACTGCTCAGCCAAAATGCCGAAACGAAAACGCGTACACAAGAGAGATCGAGCACCTCACGTTTTTGCCCCCGCCGTCTGGCCAACTTGGCTCCTGATAGGCTGCGTATGGCTAATCGTCAGGCTTCCACTCAGATGGATAAGCGCGTTGGGAAGAGCCACCGGTAGACTCCTGTATCGGCTTGGTCACGAACGCAGGCGTATTACTCTGCGTAACCTTGAACTGTGTTTCCCAGATTTGGACAAGCAGGCACGCGTTACACTTGCAAAACAAACATTCCAACACATTGGTATGGGCACACTCGAGTTGATGATTCCTTGGCTCAACCCGAGGAAGGACCTAATGCCCTATTTCTCCATTAAGGGGTTGTCTCATCTAAGCAACGCGGTCGCACTGAATCGCGGTGTCCTTTTACTAGGCGCGCACTTTTCGGTGATGGACGTCATCAGCGCACCACTCGCTCAGTGCGGCCCAATCGACGTTATGTATCGGTTCAACAAAAACCCCGCATGGGAGTGGCTGCAGTTCAATGGTCGCAAGCGCTACTTTGACGGCGTTATTGAGCGTGAAAATACACGCCAGGTGTTGCGCAGACTGAAACAGGGTCGCGTCGTATGGTACGCGCCAGATCAAGACTACGGGCTCAAACACTCCGTGTTCGCGCCGTTTTTCGGTATCGAGACAGCAACCATCACAGCGACAGCGCGTTTTGCAAAACTCAACAATTCACCGGTCTTGTTCGTCCAACACACCAAGAATGTGGACTCCGGGCAATGGGAGATCGAGTTCCATCCCGCACTAAAGGACTATCCCAGTGGCGACGATAGCGTCGACGCTGCACGTATCAATCAACAAATCGAACGACTTGTGCGCAAAAGACCAGAACAATATCTGTGGCTACATAAACGTTTCAAAACGAGACCGCCCGGAGTCCCGTCTCTCTACCAGTAACACCCAAGCAATGTTCTAACTGCAGTCGCTTGCTCCGGACAACGCCAGTACTGTCTGACCTCTTGCCCTTTGCTTCAGACTAAAGCAACACTTCAGCCCACGCTTTGACTACGAACCTCGCTCAGTAGTCTTTGTGCCAAAATAGCAATGCCACGCCTCTAACAGCTCCGGATCGTCTACCCAATTTTCTAGAAAACGAACGACATCCCCTGCAGGGTCTCCTTCTCTTACCGCATCGTAGTCAATCAACAACACTGCATCGTCACTGACCATTAAGTTTGTGGCCTTGAGATCTCCATGCTCAAGCCCCGCCTGGCGTAGCTTGGTTAACAAAGCGACCGTCTTTGGCGCAAGCTCATCCAAACGTTCAGGCGCATGCGCCAACGTATGGACAAGATCGCGTTCCCCGCAATCCGGCATGACAAGATAAGCAACGCCCGCAAACCACCCCCACTTTTGTTCTAGCAGCGCAACTGGTTTTGCAGTATCAATGCCAAGAAAGTCCAAGCGATGGCCATTCATCCACGCGTTGCGCGCACGACGTTTTATCCAACGCTTTACCCGATGCGCAAGATTTTTGATGTTATAGCGTTTGATGACATAGGCGTTACCGTCAATGACGCACCGCACAACGGTCGCACTATTGCCCAGCTTCAAGGGGGCTCCGGAAGTCATAAACTCTTCAGGAAACGCCATAAATTTTTGTAAGCTTGGCCAATGACCCCGGTCACACAGAAAATCTCGTGTAAATTTTCGCCGTTGTACAAACTCAGTACACTCCCGTTGCGTCTTCTTTAGATAACGGCGCACTCGCAATTGCCGTTCCCGACGAGTCAGCTTGAGCAACTGCTCCGGTGAGCCCATACGCGCGACGTATTCGCCACGCTCCTGAGCATAGATTGCCCAAAGCTCCGCGATCTCGTGGTCGAATTCCGGCGTTCTTTGCGCAAGCAGGACCGCTAAGTTGTTTAAATGGCGTCGGACCTGTGGCGCGCGTCTCAAACTATCTGCGTCTACGGCGTACACCACCCCGTCTGATCTCACGAAGTTGTTCAGGTGCGGATCGGATTGGACAAGATTGGTATCGTGCAGGCGGGCCAAACAGCGCAGTGCGGCGACGATCTCTTCGTGATCGTTATGAGACAATCCAACGGCGCCCGGCAGAGCCTTATACAGCGCGACATAGCCACCAGCATCTACCGTAGTACCCTGTCCAATCAGGGGCGGCGAGGACGCTTCAGAACGCGCCATCAATGCGGCACCGGTGAGCTCTCTTTTCCAGTATCGGCGCGCTTGCCGACCATAAAATATTTTGGCAAACACGGTCCGTCCGCCGCAATGGCCAATTCCAGATACCCGTCGACCGGGCAGTACTCGAGCCACTTGCTGAAATTCAAGCGTCAAGGGCCTGCCCTTACCCAAGTCCTTATCCGGATCCAGCTGGACCTCTATTTGAAAGGGCGGACACAGGTTCATAGCCGCTTTCTCTAGACCGGTGGTCGTAAATCTCAATTTACGTCTCCGTTGTAGAGCCCTTTCACAAGATCTTTCCTAATCCCCTCTCGGTACAACTTATCGGCGCGCCGCTTCACACTGAGCCAAAAATGACCCCGCTCATGGAGTTCTTCGCGTAAAGGCCTAGCAGCATAGAGCCGAATAAAACGCAGCCAGTCGCGCCGCGAATAGCCAAGATCTAAAGTTGAGAACAGAAGTGCCGCAAGATCCCTGCGCAGCCAGCGGTCTGGCACAACGTCAAAACGCCGGGCTCTGTGCAAATCAAGCACCGCAAGATCAAACTCATTATTGGCTAACGCCTGACCCTCAGCTAACAAATGACAGATGTAAAAGTCTCGGTGTATGAAACCGCGGGCATGGAAATGACGCGCAAACTCTGCCACAGCGGCCAACATGCGCAGGCGGGTAAGCGGCGCGGGTTTGTTTTCGAACCAAGGCGCAACGACATCTTCAAGACTCGTATGATCCTTCAGCTCATCGCAGAGAATAAACGATCGCCGAGATGCAAATGCACCGTCGTCCGTGGCGAACGCAGCTGCAAGTGGCGCTCGAATGCCTACCTCCGCAAGGTCCCGGCAGGCTTCGTACTCATTTTCTGCACCCAACACCGGACGCTTCAGCTGCAACCAGTTTTTGATTACTTCAAACCAACCGACGCCATCGTGGAGTTTTACAAAATAGATCCGTTGACCAAGTTCCACTCGCATGGTCTTGCGTCTAGCTACATCACGGTAGACCTCTCCTTCAAGCGCGAACGCGCGGTCTAGCGCCTCCGCCTTAGACCAAATTTTAGACACCTCTTCGCGAAGAAAAACCGTCACGCGGAGCTGGCCCTTCGTCTGTCAGAATACTCTGTGATAACAGCGAGAGCGTTGGCCGGCATCTCAAAAAGTTGGTCGTTGGTTTGGCCAAAAGCCACGCCGTTCGACGACCAGGCTGCACGACAAGCTCCGTCTAAAAGCGCCCTAGAAACAGCTGCATTTAGGCCCTCTTGGTCAAATGGCTCACCGATCACTAAGCCCGCATCAGCGTCTTCAATGTAATGAGCAAAGCCACATACAGACGTCGCCACAACAGGCAATCCAGCGATAATCGCTTCGATCAGGACCAGTCCGCCACTTTCCATATAAGCCGGATGGATCATCAAGTCCGCCGCCTGCAAGATATCTGGAATATCCGTTCGCCCTTTTTCGATGGTCAATTGTTCATCGATTCCAAGTTTGCGCGCCTGCCGCAGAAAGGCTTGGGGGTTGTCTTGACCGATCACCAAGAAACGAGCGCGCTTCCGCATCGCTTCAGGCAGAGAGGCAAGCGCAAGTAGTGCTCTATCCAATCCCTTAGTAATGAAACCGCTGCCAACCAGTAAGAGGAGGAAGTCATCCCCAGCTAACCGCAACTCAGTGCGAACGCGCTGTCGCTGACTAGCCGCGTCTGGGCCTCGTGCTCGATCTCGGCTGACCCCCGGTGGCAGCAGGTGAAACCGCTCTGCTGGGGTGTCGTAATAATGCTGGAACTGCTCCTTTTGGGTGCCGGTGATCAGAAGAATCTCTGTGTCACTCTCCTTACTGAATACCGCCCGTTCGTATCCCGCCATTTGCTTGTAGCGCTTTGTCCATCGGTACAAAACGGTGCGCATTGTTTGAGCTTTATGCTCGAAACAACTATCCGCCGCATAGTAGATATCGAGACCCGGAATTTTGTTGAACCCGATGTGCGCAACAGGCCTCCGCCAACGCGCGGCCGCGGATACGTATTCGCCGAACTGCTGGTAACGCCCATGATTTACGACACCCTGCACAGGCACTGATTCCACCCGAAAGCCTTCTGGTATCTCGCCTATCCACGCAAGACAGTAGACGTATATCTCATACCCCGCGTCCCGGCAGGCCATAGCTATCTTTAGGAAGTCGCGTTGCAAGCCGCCATACTCGAAATAGCGAAATAGGGAAAACACCAGAAGTGGTTTGCGGCCCTTGGCGAATACTTCCAGATAATCGATCGCTTCTGGCACCAGACGAAACAGAGCGGGATCCTCTTTCGCAGCCATTCCTCGCAACGACCAAGCTTCGCGCTGGTCAGAGGTCAGCAAGCAAACGAGTCCATTATTGACTTCGTCTTGCGTCGGGTTTGTAAGGACAATGCCGGTGTCATGCTCGATCATGTACCGAGCGTAGCCGCAGTTTTTTGTCGTCAAAGCCGGCAATCCAGCAAGCATCGATTCGATAATGACCATCCCCGCCGTCTCATCATATGCTGGATGCAACAACGCATCGGCTGCAAAAAAGAATCGCGGAACATCTTCCCGACCTTCAGCGAAGAACGTTATCAGACCGGAAATACCCAACCGCATTGCCATGCGCTCAAAGCCCTCAGCCTTATCACGACCTATAACGTAGAGGTGGGTTCTATCGCGTATCTCTCTTGGCAGCGAGGCGACCGCAATCAGAACACGATCCAAGCCCTTTTTCTTAAAACCAGACCCAACGAAGAGCAAGACCAAGTCGTCTTCAGCTCGACCGAGCTCCCCGCGCATCTCGCGTCTAATCTCTTGCCGATTATCTGGCGCGATCCGGTCACGCTCAATCCCAGGAGGCAGCGCATGAAAACGCCCCACCGGCGTTCGATAGTAATGATGATATCGAGGCACTTCCAGATTCGATATCATCAGTATTTCGGTGTCATGAGCAGCCCCGAAGACCGCCTTTTCTGCTTCATAGAAACGCTTGAATCTCGGTAACAAGCGGTACCACGAGGCTCGTTGTGTGTGCGCTTTCTCGATGTAGCAGGAGTCCCCCGCATAGTACACGTCTAAGCCCGCTATCTTATTAAAGCCAACGACCAAGTCAAAACCCCCAGCGCGGACTTCGTGCAAAACATTTCGCGCAAAGTTATCGTACTGTGTATGTCGATTAAATCCGACGATGGGCAGCTCAAGGAAATCAACATCATCCGTGATAGGTCCCTGCCACCTCAAAGTGAATACTTTTACCGAATGTCCTCGACGTTGGGACTCGCGTAAAAGTTTCATCATATCCCGCTGTATCCCCCCGTATGGGAAGTACTTAAAAATGACAAAAGCAAATTTCATCACTGCAACTCGCTGCTGCGTCGTAAAACCGCTTCAGGCGTAAGCGAAGCAAAGCAGGGTGGTTCGACCGCGACGGACTGCCAAACCAACTCTGGACCGACATACCGAGTGCATCTTTTACTCACGCAGGGTGAACACTTTGTATCGCCTTGGAGAAAATTCGCCCTAACGCCCCGACATCCCGTTAAATTACCGCTGGTTGCGCCATACAATCCAGTTGTTGGCACACCCAAAGCTGCCGCAAGATGCCCAAGTCCAGAATCTACTGTTACGACTAGGGCGCTGACGGCGAGAATCTCGATGAGTTCATCCAAAGGGCGTCTATCGATCATCTTCGCACCCACTGCAACGAGACGCTCCGCTCTAACTTTTTCTGCTTCATCCCCCCAAGTCACTAACGGTCTCATTCCATCCCGAACAAGCTTCTGCACCAGATCTATCCACATCGCTTCCGGCCAGTGCTTGGTGGTCCAGGTGGTGCCATGTAGCAAGAACACCTGATTGCCCGTTGTCGGTGCTCGTTCTATCCCCGACCGCCAATCGCCCAAGCACTCATAGCCAAGTACAGCGCTGACTAGTTCACGCTGACGATCAATTGCGTGCCCCTCTTTCTTGACCTGATAACGCTCTGCGTAGAAAAAAGCGCTCCATGGCTCTCGTGCTGAGGTGTGGGAAAACCCGGCTTTCGGTCCGCGCGCACAGGCGGCAATCACAGCGCTTTTGATTAGGCCTTGAGAATCGATCACCTGGTCATAGTTTGATTCGCGCAACCGTTTGAAAAAGCCTCGCACCTCCTCACGATTGGCAGAAAGACTTTTGCGCCATCGCCGCCAAGCAACCGGAATGACTTTGCCAACGCCTGGATGTTGGCGCGCGATGTCGGCAAACGATTCTTCAACGACCCAATCAACGTTAAAACCTTCATTAATGGCGTCATTGACCGCTGGTAGGGCATGAACAACATCGCCCAAGGAAGAAGTTTTAACGAGAAGAACTGATTTTTTGGGCATTGTGACCGTTAGGAACCGATCCGATCTAGCACGCGCTCAGGCGATAGATCGTTAAGACAACGTCGATGCTTGAGAGGGCACTCCCGTTGAAAACACGGACGACATCCCATATTGAGTTCGACGACTTGGGCAGCCTCTCCCAAAGGCGGGGTGAAGCTCGGTGAAGTCGACCCGAATATTCCGATCGTAGCGACGCCAAGCGCGCAGGCCACATGCATCAACCCCGAATCATTACAAACAACACGCGAGCAGACTGCAAGCAGATCTATTGCATCCAGCAACGAGGTTTTCCCGGCGAGATTGACAACCTTCGGCGTAAGCTCAGTAATTCGCGCGCAATCCTCTGCGTCCCCTGGAGAACCCAGCAACCATACCTGACTGCCTCCTTCTAGCAACGATTGTGCAAGCTTGGCATAGTGTTCCACAGGCCATTTTTTAGCCGCACCGAATTCGGCACCAGGACAAAGAGCCACCACCCGGACTGGGTCCAAATCGAATCGTTTTAGGCAATTACGCTGATTCTCTTCATCCACCGTTAGTCTCGGCAAAGGATAAGGTTGGTCGATTAAGTTTCCGGCTGGATCAGCGAGCGCCATAAAGCGCTCGATCATGAGCGGATAGTCGCTAACGTCACGCAACCGGCGGTTCAGCAATCCGTAGCGCGCCTCACCATGCCAGCCAATTCGTTCAGGAATGTTCGCAAATGCGGTGAAAAGCGCGGATTTCCAACTGTTCGGTAGAACATACGCAGCGTCAAAATCCAAGCTCTTAAGCAAGCGAGCCATCTGCCACCGCTTACTCAAACCCAACTGTCCATGAGGAAGGTCGACGGCGAGCACACGCCGAATCCCGGGCATTCTCTCCGCCACCGGCACAGTAGCTGGTGGCGCGACCATATAGATTTCGTGGTATTTAGCAGTTAACAATTGTACCAACGCATGCGACATAACCATGTCGCCGACCCAGGCTGGCCCGACAATTACTGCTTTTTTTAGACCTGCGTGTGCCACTCAGGAAAACTGTTTCGCTGACCGCGCACCTGATCAAAATAGGCGGTTTGCAGCCGTTCTGTGATGGCGCCTCTTCTACCCGTACCGATGGTGCGTCCGTCTAGACTATTAATT
>JAQWQN010000257.1 GCA_029244465.1 Pseudomonadales bacterium | reverse complement strand
CCTCGGCCCAAACCACGACGACTCAATACCTTAGCCTCTGTTAAGTTTTAGACGATCCTTTTCTCATTTGCCAGTCCCGGTAGAGGGCGGTTGGCGGTGTCGAATGGTGACCATGCTGGTAGTAACTGCGATCACCCGCCGGGACAAACTCCACCGAAGTTTCTAGTCTTGGATTGCGCCAAAAATCATCGGACCCTTGTTCGGCCTCGAAGCCCTTAAAACCAGTTTCATCCGCGTCTGTATAATCTGGATCAATGACAACCAGAGCAAGCATGATACGGCGCTCATCAGAAACGTTTGGCATGCCGCCGTGCCAAAGTCGTAAATCTCTGACGATCAAGTCGCCGGGACCAATACCAACCGTTTGCTCAGGCTGACGCGCGCGCGCTTGTTTCGCAAGCATCGCCTCACTGTACTTACGTGTCCCACCTGCCTCGGCAACGGATGTTCGATGGCTCTCCGGGTAGACCAAAGTCGCGCCGTTCTCAACGGTAAATTGAGTCAACGGATAATTGAGCACAACCGCTGGACAAACTTCAGTAATGATCCCATCCGGCACATCACGGTGGACATTTTGCGGCTCCGATTGACCGGGCCAACTGGTGTTAGCACCATAGGTCGTGAGTGTCGCCCGCGCCCCCAACAAGCCTCTACAAATCGCCGTCGCCGCGTCGTTGTATACAATTTCTTCGTACAGATAGGGATGGAACGGCGGCGGTCGTAGACTGTTCCAGGCATTAACCTTGCGGCTCGGAGTCCGATTATCCAAGTCCGCCTGCATTTTTTCATTGAGTACGGCGATGAGGTCTGTCGCAACCGCTCCCTTGACGCAGACAATGCCGTCTTCTCGCATGGCCGACAACGCGTCACTCAGTTGGGCTTCAGACAGCCGCGTAGTTCTGCTACCGGCTTTGGCCTGCTGTTCCGACGTACCAAGTTGAATTTCCTGCATCTGGTCGAGTTCCTCCCGGGTCTGAACTTAAATCATTGAGGCGCTTGCCGATAGTCTTCTGGCAACGACATAGATAATCAATCCGTTATCGCGAGCATTGCCGACGCACTCAGCATGAACGTACATGCAAGAGTGCTGGCCGTTGCTGCAGTGCATCTCTAAGATGCACCCCTTAATAAAGCAGCGACCGCCTTAATGAGCAAAATCGGCCTCTTTGTCGATGTGCAGAACATCTACTACACCACGCGGCACGCCTACAATCGGCAGTTTAACTATCGCGAATTCTGGCGCATCTTAAGTGCATCGGGTGAACTAGCCCCCGCCTATGCATACGCAACTGACCGTGGTGATAAAAGCCAACAGGCTTTCCAATCGGCATTGCGCCACATTGGCTTCACGGTCAAATTGAAACCCGTTATTCATCGCGCGGACGGATCATCGAAGGCGGATTGGGACGTCGGGATCACCATTGACATCTTGAAGGCTGCCCCAGAACTCGATCACGTAATCCTGCTATCGGGAGATGGTGACTTCGACATTCTCATAGAAACCATTCAGCAAGACCATCAGATTCCAGTCGATGTCTACGGCGTGCCAACGCTCACCGCCGACTCTATCAAACGGGTGGCGACAAACTATCGCCCAATCGAAGAACCTCTTCTCATATAATCATGCCATTAGTAGAACTACGCACGGCTAGCCTCGCATTCGGCCACATTCCACTGCTGGATGAGGTCGCACTGTTGATTGATCAAAAAGAACGATTGTGTCTAATCGGGCGCAACGGTACCGGCAAATCATCCCTATTGAGCGTCATAAACGAAGAACAATCTCTTGATTCAGGCACGCTGTGGATAGAGGACGGTATTAAAATTGCGAAACTTGATCAAGCGGTCCCCAGCAACACCAACGAGTCTATCTACGAGACTGTCGTACAGGGCCTAGGCGACATTAGTGGTTTGCTCTCCCAGTACCACCACGTCAGCGCAGAGGTTGCCAACGGTAGTGACGCCGCGCTCGATAAACTAAGTGACCTGCAAGCTGAAATTGAGCAAGTCGACGCCTGGGAAGCCTCACAAAAAGTAGACACCATCCTGACCAGACTGGCACTCGATGCTGACGCGGTTATGTCCGAATGTAGCGGCGGCATTCGACGGCGTGCGATGCTTGCGCGGGCTCTCGTGAGCGAACCCGATCTACTGCTACTTGATGAACCCACCAACCACCTCGACATCGATTCGATTAAAGCACTCGAGGCTGCGATCCTCGGTTTCACAGGCTCGGTATTGTTTATCACTCACGACCGGACGCTAATCGACGATCTCGCCACTCGAATCATCGAACTTGACCGAGGTAATCTCACATCGTACCCCGGTTCCTACACGCAATATCAAAAGCAGAAGGCGGCAGAGTTAGAGAGCGAGCAGCAAACCAATCGCAAATTTGACCAAGTTCTGGCCGAAGAAGAGGTATGGATCCGACAAGGCATCAAAGCACGGCGCACCCGAAACGAAGGCCGTGTTCGTCGGTTAGAAGCCATGCGCCTGGACAGGAAGGCCCGACTGGAACAACAAGGCAAGGTCAAGCTATCGTTAGATCAAGGGCGCGACTCAGGCAAAATCGTGCTTGAGACAGAAAATGCATCCTTCTCCTACGAAGGCCTCCCGATTATCCAGAATTTCTCGACGACGATTTTGCGCCGTGACCGCGTCGGCATCATTGGCCCCAATGGAAGCGGAAAAAGTACCTTGCTTAAGGTCCTACTTGGCGATCTAGCGCCAACCTCCGGACAGACAAAGCTAGGTACTCAATTGAGTGTCGCCTATTTTGACCAAGAGCGAATCCAACTGGACCCAGAGCGGTCTGTCCGAGACAATTTGGCCGACCGTTCCGATCATGTTCAGGTCGGAGACAAGTCACAACATGTGATCAGTTATCTACGAGACTTCCTATTTGCACCAGAGCGCGTGAATTCTCCAGTCAAGACACTCTCGGGTGGCGAACGAAACCGACTGCTCCTAGCAAAAATATTTTCGAAACCCGCTAATTTACTCGTACTTGATGAACCCACCAACGACCTCGATGTTGAAACTTTGGAGCTACTTGAAGATCTACTCACGTCTTTTTCCGGCACTTTGCTGCTTGTCAGTCACGATAGAACGTTTCTTGATCGGACGGTGACCAGCACCCTGGTACTAGAAGGCAACGGCAAAATCGGTGAGTACGTTGGTGGTTATAGTGATTGGCAACGCCAAACCAGCGCGCGCCAAAAGAATGCCCCTAGAACTGAACGCAGTGCTCAAAAAAGCAACTCATCGCCAAACAAACCCGAAGCACGTAACAAGTTAAGCCACAAAGACGCACGCGAGCTTGCTGACCTTCCTGACCATATCGAGTCGCTCGAGGCGAAACAATCCGAACTCAACGATCAGGTGGCAGACCCAGAATTTTACCAACAAGATCAACCGCGAGTCGCCCTTGTCTTGAAACAACTGTCAGACCTGGGCGAGCAACTCGAGCGAGCCTACGACAGATGGGCAACGCTCGATGCAGCCGCGGCTCAAACCACTCGACCCGATTGAACGCAAAACGGATGACGCATAAATCAAGGCCGGCATCATCTACTTCGTGAAGTGCGTCCCCTAACCACTAAACGCCCTTGATGCCGCCAGTTACCGCTCGACTGCAGAGACAGTTCAGGGGTGGAGTCTTCTCCTCACGCAACGCTTCAATTGCGATTTTCTGACCGTGCCCCATTAAACCGAACGTTACATCGACGCTGCCTACTTTTTAGGCCAAAGAGACTATATTACGGGTTAACAAGACTGCGAATAGTAAGCACACAGCAACATAAACTTCCCCTAAGATCACCACGCGTTGACATGCATAATACTTTCGACCGGGGGACGATACGCGGGTTTGAAGTCCGTACCCTTGGTGTAAGCCAAAGGAATCAGGGCAACCTGCATGTATTGATCAAAGGGAATGCCAAGCAGTTCAGCGACTGCCTGCTCATGTTGCAGATGTAATGTCGTCCAAGCACTACCCAAGCCTCGGGCACGCGCGGCCAACATAAAATTCCACGCTGCCGGGATGATCGAACCAAACATCGAAGCCTGACCTAACAAATCTCCTCCACCAGGAGCATCCGTACGTCCAGCAACACACGGAATCATGAGTACCGGTGCACGACCCATATTATCTGCGAGATATTGCGCTGAACTGGTAGAGCGCTCTTGGCTGGTCTCTAACGCGACATCACCCGTGCCACGGTTGAGATTGTGAATTGCAAACGGCATCTCTTTGTAACCACTCCAAACCTGTGCGTAGTACTCAGCGATTTTCGCTTTCTTATCTGCATCTGTAACAAAGACGAATTGCCACCCTTGTGCGTTCGATCCGGTTGGTGCCTGTACAGCAAGTTCCAGGCACTCATGCAAGACACTGGTTTCCACTGGACGGTCAAAATCTAATCGCTTGCGCACCGCACGGGTGGTGCTCAGAAGTTCATCCGCACTCAGGTCGAGTTGGGGGTGATTCGCCATTATGGGCTCCTTTAATAGAGGGGGGTTAGTTGGATAGACATCGATTCATGTCATCATTTTGTATTCACGCGATCCCGCGTAAAAACTGGGGCAGTGACACCATCTCCCCACTCTTGAAACTGAACCTGCACACGATCACCCACTTTGGTGTCGGAGGCATTTTCGCCAACAACATGGCTCATCATGCGCGGCCCTTCATCCAGGTCAATCAACGCAACCACTTGGCCCATTGCATATTCGTCTGCCATCTGTTGGTGCATGATTGTAAACGTTGCGATCCGCCCACCGCCGCTCGCTGCGATCCATCGCAATTCTTTCGCGGCACATTTGCAGCAGCAGATGCGAGGGTAGAACTGAATATGCTGACAACCTGTGCATTGCTGCAGACGCAACTCTCCTGCCGCGCAACCTGCCCAGTAGGGTGCACTAGTCTTCGTTGGACGTGGAATCACTCTGCTCATCGGGTGCGTTCGCGCCCAAATATCGCGGTCGCATGACTAGACATGATGCCACCCTGGGCGTGCACGAGACCAAGGTTCGCTCCCTCAACTTGCCTCTCGCCCGCTTGGCGCCTTAACTGCCAAACCGTTTCCGTAAGCGCAAACATTGCACCCGGATTGCCAGGGTGACAGTGACTCAGCATGCCACCGTGGGTATTGATCGGCAGCGCACCACCGGGATAGGTCGTACCACTTTGCATAAAGCCACCGCCCTCGCCTTTCGCGCAAAACCCAAGATCTTCGAGTTCCACCAAAACGGTTGGGGTAAAACAATCGTACAGCTGCGCAAAGTCCATATCTGAGGCTGCCAATCCGGCCATTTCATAGGCTCGCCGTCCAGAAGCCACCGCAGCACTGGTCGTCAGCGACGCCGCTTGGCTAATGTGTTCATGACTGTGACCCTCGCCGATACCAAGCAGATAGACCGGGTCATGAGGGAAGTCGGCTGCTCGCTCTGCACTCGTAACAATAAGCGCGGCACCACCATCTGAAACCAAGGAACAATCCAGTAAGTGCAAAGGCTCTGCAATCGGACGCGAAGCAATGACATCGGCCACAGTGATCGGCTCTCGTTTTTGCGCATGCGGATTACGGCTTGCATGTGCTCGGCCGGAGACCGCGACCTCGGCAAACTGTTCTCGGCTTGTGCCGAATTCAGCCATATGGGCCTGGCCGATCAGCGCATAGTAAGCTGGCACCGACAAACCGT
>JAQWQN010000034.1 GCA_029244465.1 Pseudomonadales bacterium | reverse complement strand
GACAACTTTATAGGACCATTAGCCCTTTTCTGGTTGTTGTTCATCGTCGTGTTGATTCGTCTCTATCTTCAGCGTCGGCTGAATTTTTTCAACCTCCGGGCGTGTCCAAAGGAATGCGGCGACAATAGTTAAAATGACCGCTTGGATAATGACAGCCCACGAAGGGATTGCTAACGGGCTTGCGAACAGTACCGTTAAACCGATCATGGCGAGCATGGTAAAAGTGGCGGTCACTTTTATTGACCGTTGGATTGCCCTGTTTTCTTGCCAGTCAATAATTGGTGGGGAGAGTTTTGGGTGGGTCATGATCCATAGATGCAATTTCTCTGACCCTTGACTAAAAGACCAGGCTGCTAGCAGGAGGAAAGGTGTTGTTGGCAGCAAGGGTAGAAAAGCCCCTATCACGCCTAACACTAAGGCGATCCAGCCAAGGGTTATCCAGAAGAATTTCATTTAGTGATTGAGGTATATAAAGATCGACAAGTGTCGGTATTATGAGGTCTAAGGTGGACAAGTTAAAAGGGGAACGGCACACGTGGCGCGAGGGAGCCCAGAAAGACAAGACGGACAAGACGGACAAGACGGACAAGACGGACAACACGGACAACACGGACAAGAAGAAGATGGGGTGGCGATGTGACTTCGGATGCAAGTTTCGAAGCAAATAGACAACTTCTGTTCGTCCTTTCTAATCTGGCGATCTTTATGATCGGGCTGGGCTTTGCAGTTCGAAGCAATATCGCGCCTGATCTTCAGGCAGATCTTTTCAACTCGATCGATGTCGCTCGGTCTGCCGCGATGGTGGGCGAGGTCATTGCCGCGACTTTTATCGGTTTTGCTTTGACCCTTCTCTTTGGTGGCGCGTTAGTGGATTTGATCGGTATGAAGCGGGTCCTCTACTTTGCGGCATTTGCCTACGTCGCGGGCAGCGTTCTTGTTTTCTTAGCCGTCGGCGCAGGTTCGTATTGGCTAGTCTACATCGGTTTTTTGTGCACAGGACTTGGTTGGGGGGCCGTGGAGGCTGCAACAAATCCACTGATTACAACGGTTTACCCGGATGAAAAAACACACCGGTTGAACATTCTTCACGCGTGGTGGCCTGCGGGAATCGTCGTAGGGGGTATTGCTGGTCTCGGTCTCGAATCGATTGGTTTCGGCTGGAAGGTGAACCTCGCGTTGTTGCTTATACCCGGATTGGTTTTAGCTTGGCTTGTTTCCCGTGCTGATTTTCCAGTCACGGAGCGAGTAGCTCGCGGGATTACTTCTGCGGAAATGTTCAGCCAGCTGGTCAAAAGTCCAGGCTTTTTCGTATGGGTCGTTTGCATGATGGGTACGGTAACGGCCGAATTGGCACCCGGGCAGTGGGTCGATCTCACATTGTCGAATGTTGTAGGTATGCCAGGAATCTGGGTCCTGATTTATGTGAGCGCCTTGATGTTTGTCATGCGACATTTCGCAGGTCCGATCGTGGAGAGAATCTCAACGGTTGGATTACTGATCTTTAGTGTTGCCAGTGCAGCAGTTGGTTTGTATGGGCTGTCGCTAGCGAATTCGCCAATGCTGGCCTTTTTGGCGGCGACGATTTGGGGGGTCGGAGTCTGTTATCTGTATCCAACTATGCTTGGTTCGGTTGCTGAACGCTATCCAAGCGGTGGCGCATTCTTTCTCGGAATTATGGGTTTTGCCGGCGGTATGGCGACACAGTTTGTACTGCCGATAATGGGACAAGTTTTTGATGAGGCTAAGCTCGATGCGGCCGGTGGGGTTGAAGCGTTCAAGAACCTGCGCGGTCCTGAATTAGCTGAAGTGATCCGTGTCGCATCGGTCGAGTCTTTTCAGTTTGTTGCTTTCATCCCAGTCGTACTGGTTCCGATATTCATCCTGATTTGGTTATTTGAACGACGTCAGGCCCATTAGCATTATCTAATCTTCACCATTCACGTTCATACAAGGAAAACACATGAATTTTGATATCCCGCAAGACATGCAAGATTATCTCGACGAACTAGATGCGTTCATTGAGAAAGAAATCCTGCCGCTCCAAATGGAGAATGACAACAACCGATTCTTCGACCATCGGCGCGAAGATGCGCGAACGGATTGGGAACGAGGCGGGCTACCCAATGAAGAATGGGAAGCTTTATTGCATGAAGCTAAGCGTCGAGCGGACGCGGCGGGCCACTATAGATATCCTCTCGGGAAGGAGTATGGCGGCCAGGAAGGCACTAATCTGGGTATGGCGATCATTCGTGAGCACCTAGCGGTGAAAGGGCTTGGGCTGCACAACGATCTGCAGAATGAGCACTCGATCGTTGGTAACAATGTCGGTCTGCTATTGATGATCAGTTATGGTACGGATGCACAAAAGGCAGAGTGGATTGATGATCTGGCGGAAGGTCGCCGAGGTTTTGCTTTTGGGATCACTGAGCCAGACCACGGTTCGGACGCAACCCACATGGAGACTCAAGCCGTGCGGGATGGCGACGATTGGGTTATTAACGGTGCGAAGACCTGGAATACGGGTATTCACAAAGCGAAATACGATCTCATCTTTGCCCGGACAAGTGGCAAGCAGGGGGAGGGTGAAGGGATTACCGCATTCCTAACACCGACAGATGCTGAAGGCTTTAAGCTTGAGGAGATGATGTGGACCTTCAATATGCCAACGGACCATGGTCGAATATCGCTCAAAGATGTGCGTGTGCCAAACGATGCAATTTTTGGTGGTGAAGGTCGGGGTTTACAAGTTGTACAGCACTTTTTTAATGAAAACCGCATTCGCCAGGCGGCGTCCAGCCTCGGTGCTGCGCAGTTTTGTATCAGTGAATCAGTGCAATATGCGCAGGAAAGAGCACCTTTTGGCAAGCCACTAGCGACCAACCAAGGGATTCAGTTTCCTTTGGTCGAACTGCAGACGCAGTGTGAGATGTTGCGCGCCTTGATCCACAAAACGGCTTGGCAGATGGACACTTATGGCGCATTTAGCGTTTCTGACAAAGTCTCAATGTGTAACTACTGGTCAAACCGGCTTTGTTGTGACTCGGCAGATCGGGCTATGCAGGTGCACGGTGGTTTGGGGTACTCGCGTCATAAGCCATTTGAGCACATATACCGCCATCACCGCAGATACCGGATAACAGAAGGCGCGGAAGAAATTCAGATGCGCCGGGTCGCAGGCTATATGTTTGGCTTCATGAACCAGAGAGCGCCTAAAGGCGTACGAGAGTAGGGTCATAGAGAGATTCTAAACCTGATATGGGGGCGAACGTGTCTGAATTTGAAACAAAATTAGCTGATTGCTTAGCACGAAATCTAGCGGGGTTTCGCACGCTGAAGAAGGTCGAGCGGTTATCCGGTGGCGCAAGCCAGGAAACCTATCGGATAGAAATCCAGGCTGAAGAAGGTGTTCGGTTGTTGGCTATGCGTCGTGCCCCTGGTGGCGAGAAGGTTGAAGCCACTCCGGGGCATCCGGGTCTCGATGTGGAAGCGCTCCTGATGCAAAGTGCACGAGACGTCGGCGTGCCAGAGCCGGAAGTGTTTCACGTGTTGGTAGATGAAGACGGCTTAGGTGATGGTTTCATCATGCAATGGTTGGACGGCGTTACCTTAGGTGCGCGCGTCGTGAGATCGCCTGAGCTGGAGGAGATCCGCCCACGTCTGGCTTATCTGTGTGGGGAAATTCTTGCCAAGATACATAGTATTGATTTGGCTAAAACAGGGTTAGATAAGCGGTTGGACGTCTTATCACCAGAAGCCTATATCGAGCAAACTTGGCAGAGGTATCGTGAGTTCGATACGGCGCAGCCAATGATCGATTATACGGGACGTTGGTTGCTTGATCACTGTCCGAGCGATTTTGCCCCGACCCTTGTCCATAATGATTTTCGCAACGGCAACGTCATGTTTGCAGCTGATGGGGTTGTCGCAGTACTTGATTGGGAAGTGGCTCACATTGGCGATCCGATGCGTGATCTTGGCTGGATCTGCACCAACTCGTGGCGCTTTGGGCGCAGTGATTTGCCGGTTGGCGGGTTTGGCTCTTACGATGATCTTTTTATGGGTTATGAGAGCGTGACTGGACAGCCCGTTGATCGAGAACGAGTCAAGTTTTGGGAGGTTTTCGGTTCTTTCTGGTGGGCGATAGGTTGCCTTGGCATGGCTGAACATTACCGGACAGGCCCGGACCAAACCGTAGAGCGGCCTGCGATTGGGCGGCGTTCTTCTGAATGTCAGGTTGACTGCGTGAACCTCCTTATCCCTGGCCCGGTTGAGCTGTCGTCAGCGCCTTCCGGAATGGCAAATGTAGACATGCCGCGGGTTGATGAATTGCTCGAGAGCGTACGAGATTTCTTACATGGTGATGTCATGTCCGGCACTGAAGGCAGGACGAACTTTCTTGCTCGGGTTGCCGGTAATTCCTTAGATATAGTGTTGCGAGATTTGTCGATAGGTGCCGTTGCCCGAAGTCAGGAACTCGATCGTATTAGAAAAGTAATGCGAGATGGGACGGGTGAATTGAATGAACTGAGATGGCGGTTGGTTCACGGTCTGCGAGACTCGAGCATTACACTCGATCAACCGGGGCTTGCTGACCATCTGCGGCAGACGGTGGTTAACCAGGTCGCAATCGACCAACCAAAATACTCGGGACTGAAGAATGCGTTAACGTCAGTTTAGCGAGTGGAGTTCTTGCTTACTTTTGATGCGGGTGGCGAGCCAGGAGAACTCGTCGAGCGAACTGAAGTGCACAAACTTGGTCTCTGGCATAAAGCGGCACAAGTCTTGTTGTGCGATAGCCAGAAGCGAATGTTAATCCAGCAACGATCGAGCACTAAGGATCTGTATCCAGACTGTTGGGACTATGCGGTGGGTGAGCACTTGCAGCCTAATGAGACCTATCTCGCGGGTGCGGCTCGCGGTCTTACCGAAGAGCTTGGTGTGGTTGATTGCCCTCTGACTGAAATTGGTACAGTACGACAGCTAGAAATCACCACTGCTAACCACTGCGATCGTGAGTTCCAACAGAGTTTTTGTGGCTGCTACGATGGCCCGATTGTGCTTGATCGCGAAGAAGTGCAGGCGTGGCAGCGTATCGATTTGTTATCGCTAGATGCCTGGCTTGAGCAGGCGCCTGGACAGTTTACGCCTTTGTTTCGACAGCAATGGTCGAGACTTAGGGTGGATAGTTTAGCCAAAAACTTTATCAAATGAATCTTGGTAAACATTCAATGCCGGGGAGCCGCCGGTGTGGATGAGAATCACATCTTCGTCTTTTGCGAACGCGCCAACTGAAATCTGATCAATTAGTGCCGCGAGCGCCTTTCCAGAATACACCGGGTCAAATATCAACCCCTCGAGAGACGCTGTGAGTTGGATTGCGGCGAGCGTTTCTCCTGTCACTTGGCCGTAACCTGGACCACGATAGGCGTGATTGATTTGGATGGCTGCACTACACGCACTTTGGGTTCCAAAGCGTGCATCGAGATCCTGGAGTATTTTGGCGATATTGTTTGTGAGTGTTTTTGGTTCGTCGTGGTAAACATTGATACCCAGCACGTCATATGCGCGTGCGCCAGATCCGCAAAGCTGATCAAATCCCCAAAGTAGCCCCGCCTGGGTGCCGGCAGAGGAGGATGCGTGCACGATTGATGCTGGGGTGATGTTGCGGGCAGCAGTTTGTTCTCTGAGTTCCAAGGCGCACCGCGCATAGCCAAGTGCACCGGTTGCATTCGAACCCCCGCCGGGAATGATGTATAGGTGTGTTGACGCGCCTAACTTTGATAGGACGTCACGTATCGCATCCCGGTCGTCAGGTGCAACGAAATGTAATGTTGCTCCACACAGCCGATCCAGAAGCACGTTGCCGCCAGTTTTGTAACGCGCGTCTTCCGAGTGAACCTGGTCAGAGAGAACGAGATGACAGGTAAGGCCAAGCTTCGCGCACGCCGCAGCTGTTTGGCGAGCGTGATTCGATTGAATGGCACCGAAGGTCACTACGGTATCGCGGCCTTGCGCAACAGCTTCGCCCAAGAGGTACTCGAGCTTACGTGCCTTGTTTCCGCCGAGCGCGAGCCCTGTGCAGTCATCTCTCTTGACCCAAATGTTAGGGCCGCCAAGTTCCTCGCTCAAGCGCGTCAGTTTTTCTAGAGGTGTCGGTAGGTGCCCGAGCACAGTGCGAGGAATATCAGCGAGCTGGGTGGTGAGGGAATCAGTCGTCATTGTGTGGGTATCCAATGCCAAAGCACAAAGTTCTAGTCGGAGCCTCTGAGAATAGCCGCTAGGGAGTGTGCTTGGGAACCCGTCGCTTTAATGCAGTGTTGTGCGAACTCGATTCCACAGCGGACTGCTTGCTCAAGTTGCGCGTCGTCGGGAGAGCGGTAGCGATAGTTTGCGAGGTAATGCGCTATACCCGCGACGAGCGCATCACCGCATCCAGTTGGATCAACAGCGGTATTTGTGCCAGGAATTTCTATGATCGTCTGTTGTCGAGGTGTTGATATTGTTACCGGGCCGTTGCCGGCACTCTGGATTGTCGAGACATGACTAAAATCGGCAATCTTGCTGAGAAATGAAAGTTCATGTTGATTGCCTACAAGGAGTGAGCAGTAGGGCAGAATGGTAGCGACTTCAGCGGCTAATAATTGATCAGCATATTGGCCTGGACACCAAATCACTTTTGCACCTAATAACACCGCGTGTTCGACGCCGGCAAGCATGAGATTTGCTGGTAGTGGGGCTTGTACGAAAATGTCGCTCGCCACAGTGAAGGTCGCGGTCAACCAGGCACGCCAATCTGAAAGCGTAATATGCGGACCAGGGTAGAAAGCAGTGAATTGAATACCTGCTGGGTCGGTGATGATTGTCGCTTGGGCTGTATCGGCCTGGGCGACCCGAAGAATACCGTGGGTATTGATACCGAGGTCTGCAAGGGCTTTGAGGCTTTGTGCATCATCTAATTTGCCCGTACTCGAATATAGATCTACCTCATGGCCCATCTGGCTAAGGTTGAAGGCGATATTGGCTCCGCAGCCGCCGTGGGTCACGTTTTGAGAGTCTAGCTTCAAGTTGAGTCGGGAGCTCGCGCCATCGTTTTTTAGTGACGTCTGTGTTGTACAGATACGATCGTAGGCAATTGCCCCGGCAAGGGAGATTTTAGCGATAATGGCTCTTGTTTTGTGTGTTAACGGTGGCCGGCTGTCAGCATTTTGCGTGCCGACCGGAGCCACAGTTTACAGCGTTGCGCTATGCCAGGACAGTGGCTTCGCTCACCGTTACGCAAGTAGTGAAGGTGGTGTTGGATGCTTGCTAGGCGTCGGCTCCGATGTTTGTTGGGACAAACGGGGTCGGGACCAAATGTGATTCGCCCTGACTCATTCTG
>JAQWQN010000030.1 GCA_029244465.1 Pseudomonadales bacterium | reverse complement strand
CATCACGGGTGAGAGCGTCAGCGCGACAAATCCAGAAATCAGCACCGCGATCGCTAATGTGAACGCGAATTCTTTAAACAATACGCCAGTGAGCCCAGACAAAAAACCGATCGGCGCATATACCGCCGCAAGCGTTAACGTCATGGCAATGATGGGCGCAAACAATTGCCAGGAGCTGGCAAGCGCAGCTTCATAGCGGCTCATGCCTTCGCGCATATATCGTGCAACGTTTTCCACGACCACGATCGCATCGTCAACCACGAGTCCAACCGAGAGAACAATTGCTAAAACAGTCAGAAGGTTCATCGAGAACCCCATCACACTCATCGCAGCTACGGCGCCTAATAGCGAGATGGGTATCGTAACAAGCGGTACCAAGGCAGTACGCAGGGAGCCCATAAACAGGATCACGACCAGGCCAACCAATAAAACTGTCTCGATCAAGGTAATGAATATTTCG
The DNA here is from genome assembly GCA_029244465.1 of Pseudomonadales bacterium. Lineage (GTDB taxonomy): Bacteria > Pseudomonadota > Gammaproteobacteria > Pseudomonadales > Azotimanducaceae > UBA4421. The sequence goes on along the minus strand of JAQWQN010000030.1, from coordinate 9,101 downwards.
CGAAGCGCATTGCGCATATAGGCTGTCACGTCATGCGCTATCGCGATACGCATGCCATCAGGCAGTTCGCCGTTGACTTCCTCTAGCACCTCATACATACGATCTGCGATCGCAATCTCATTCGCCCCGGGTAGCGGATAGATAGCAATGAAGACCACTGCCTTTTGACTAAAACGAGACGTCTCGAATGCCTCCACCGCGCCGAGCTCTACCCTGGCGACATCTTTGATACGAATCAGGGCACCATCTACCTCACGGATAACCAGTCGCTCAAACTCCTGCTGGTCGATTACATTAGTATCGAGCATCAGGTCAATACGACGCGCACTACTCTCTGAGGCACCAACTGTTGCAATGATATTGTTACGCGCGAGTGCCGTGGTGACGTCTTGGGTACTAACGTTAAAGACGGCGAGTTTGTCTGGGTCTAGCCAGATGCGCATTGCGGGTTCTCGCCCGCCTCCGAGTTCCGCTCGAAGAACATCCGGGATTGACGAGAACTTAGGCAGCACCTGGCGTGTTAGATAATCTGTTAGGTCGGGGCGACTCATCGAGTCTTTGACCGGCACGGTTAAATACCAACCCGCATTGGGTCGGTCTGCGCGCACGACGTTGATCGCCGGGTCCTCTGCCTCGACAGGCAACTCAAAGCGAATCTGACTCAAGCGAGTATTTAGCTCTGCCAAGGCATCCGTACTATTTTCGTTTAGTCGTAACCATGCAGTTACCGTGCTCATACCTGCAGTAGTCTGCGAATCAACATAGTCGATGCCAGGAATGGACGCGGCAGCACGTTCAATCGGTTCAGTGACAAAGCCCTGCACTGTTTCGGCAGAAGCGCCAATATAGGGCGTCGTGATTACGAGTGATGAACTCTCTATCTTTGGATACTGCAAGACCGCTAAATCGAGCGCGGCACGAACGCCCATCAGTACAAGCAGCAAAGAGATGACAATGGCAACCACCGGACGATTAACAAAAAGGTCCGTAATACGGGGAATTTTCGCGGTCCGAGGCAAGAGCTTTATATTCATATCAGAAGCCAACCGACCGTTCCTGCACAGCTTCATTTGGTTCGCTCGGGATCACGAGACTGCCATCGCGCAATTTGAAGGCACCGACGGCAGCAATCTGATCGCCGCTCCGCAAACCGTTACGGATAACAATCAGGTCTGCGCCCTGATCAGCATCTGATACTTTCGCAAGCTCTACTTTATGACGCCGCGCTCGCGTCTTGCTTTGCCCCGCTTCTTCCACTTTCTCAAGTAGGTAGACGCTCGCACCCAGCGCATCTCGTCGCACCGCCGTCGCGGGTACCACAGTTACGGCCTCGGTCGTGCCAAGCGGTACTGAGACGCGCACCAGCATTCCTGGTAACAACGCTAGCCTGTCAGAAACCAATTTCGCGCGTAATCGTAAATTTCGACTGCGCACGTTGACGGACGCATCGCGCGCGATAACAGTCGCTGCGATGGGTTGCTTTAGTTCGCCATAGGTGACGCCTACAGAGCTGCCGATATCGATTTGTGCACTGTTTTGCGGCAGCGCAAAATCGACCCAGACATGATCTGCCACACCGACCAACATGGTGATTTCAGTCCCCGCATCGAGATACTGTCCCACTTCAAGCTGATGCAAACTGGTTATCGCATCGAAAGGCGCGCGTAGCGTTTTCTTGTCAATCAGTGCGGCAAGCGCAGATACCCTGGCTCGCGCGGAATCGAATTGCGCTCGGGCTTGGTCCCGGTTTTCTATCGAACCCGCGCCATTCTTGACCAGTCGTACCGAGCGATCCAGGGCGAGTTGCGCAATTTTTTGATCCGCACGCGCTTCCGCCAACTGCGCCTGTTCTTGAGAGACATCAAGTTGTAGGAGTATGCGGCCTGCGTCGACCACCACGCCTGGTGCAAAACCAACGTGCACAATTCTTCCTTTAAGTTCGTTTTGTAGGGTCGCAGATTGTGTCGCCACAATTTCCCCCGTGACGGATACACTTGGGTGTCGGGTCTGTTCACGCACAACATAGCGCTCTACCGCCTCGGCAGGCTCAGGAAATGCCTTGCCCATGGCGATGGCTGCTTGGATTTCGTTATATTTATAAAAGCCCAGGGCGGCGGTGATACATCCGCAGACCACCACAACACCAAGCCAACTCAACCAACGCATGCGCACTAACCATTCGATTTGGCCCGACAGTTTAGCGCTTTCGGTCTATCCACTACCAACTTTTAGCAAAGGTCCGAAGCCGCCGCATCGAGGATCTCGAGTGCACTGTCCAACAAGGCTCCGTAAATGAAGGAGGGCTGGGGAGCGCCAAGCTTGAGAACCCTGTACGCGACTTTCTCCGGCACTTGATAGCCAGACGCGCCGCGCATCTTCGTTAAGGCCGCGATGTCATGCGCCCGGGCAGTTTCTCCTCAGTATCCGCTGGAGGGAGGCGCCTCGTCGTGCTCGGACCATTTACCATTTCGCTGCGGCAGCCAGGTCTTAGCGACTCAAGATCAGTTCAACAAAACAACTCAACCGCTTATTTAAACGCGCCTTACTCTGCCCAGATCGCGTTCGGGCATCGTTTAGCGGGTCGTAGGGTGAGACTTTTTTGCCACAAGGGCACGACAAACCGCGAATACCTCAGTGAGACCTTTGCGGCCCTCGCGCCAGCAAACGACTGGCGAACGTTTTCGAGACATACGGCCAGACCGTCGCACCGCGCCGACAGCCCGATGAATTAGCGACTTAATCCGCCAAACACTAGGTTTTTAGTCCCACGTTGTCTCTGCATTGCCTACTTGACCAAGACCAGGAGCCAATAGTCCCTGCCCCGGGACATGATTCGCTTCGATCCGGATCCCATCAGGATCCTCGAAGAGCACTGAGTAGTACCCCGGTGCAAACCCATCTTCCTGGGGCGCATGCACAATGACGGCACCTATCTCAACGGCGGTCTCATGTATTTCATCGACGTCTTCACGACTCCTCGCACGAAAGCAGAAGTGGTGCAATCCGGGTCGCCGCTGATGATATCCGTCTTTCGTATACGGTTCGTGACTTTGCGAAATCGTGATCCCCGTGCGACCGCCGACGCCGTAGATGCCACTGCTATTATCGTTAACCAGCGTCAAGCCCATGCTTGTGAGCAGCGTTCGATAGAACGGTATCGATTTCGACAGGTCCGAGACGGACAACTGTAAGTGCGCTATCCCATTAATTTCAGCCACGCTAACCTCCTTGGTCGAGCAAATATGTTACCGCACGGCCAGTAGCCGCCAGCACAAGTTTTATATCGCGAATATTGCTGTGCTGCCAGGTCATCGCATTGGATCATTTCAAGTAAGATGTACCCAGAGAGAACTGACAGAGCCGAAATGAAGTCTGACGTCGACAAACTGCTGAAGAAAAACGTGCGGCTTAACCAGTTGGATCTGGTCAAAGTAGCAAGCCATGTACAACGAGAAACAGAAGATGGCGACTGGGTTGTCAACACGCTGATGTTGGAAGGCTATGACGTGCCCTTCAAGTACAGGCGTAAAAAGAAGTACAAGAACTTACAGGGCGCGCCCGTCAACCTCACCTACTACCCGCAGCTTGAACAAGTTGCGGGGTTTGATATGGAAGTCATGAAGGTAGTCCGCATTCGTAAAGGGTAACACCCGATCCGAGGCGTTCATCGCGCGCACCGAACACGACCTGATTACTCAAGGCCGATAACTCGATCCCGCGCGTCTTCCAAGCTGAGTCGGCAACTGCCGCCAAGCGTCCTCCAGAAAATCCACCAACAACGGCCGCGTTTCACGGGGGTCTATGATGTCTTCGATACCAAACGCATGCGCGTTTCTGAACGGTGAGGAAATAGACTGTAACATCGCCTCTATCTCGGTCCGTTTCGCCTCAGGATCATCGGCCTCTTCGATGTCTCGCTTATAGGCGATCGCCGTGCCGCCTTCAATATGCATTGAGCCACCATGTGTGGACGGCCAGGCATAACGTCGATAGAAGCCGTCGCTGCGACTGTGCAAACCACCCGCAACCCCGTAGAGCTGCCGCACAACAAAGCAAATGTAAGGTGTTCTGCTTGCCGACATTGCCGTCACAACACGAGCACCTGCTCGAACAATACCCATCTCTTCTTGCGCAGGCCCAACCGAAAAACCAGGCTCATCAGCAAAATAGACCAACGGCAGGTGAAACGTATCGCAAAGGTCCAGCAATCGAAGCGTCTTCTCACCAGCAGCGATATCCATCGAACCGCCATTGAACTTCGGGTTATTCGCCATAACACCGCACGGAATTCCATTCACGCGAGCAAGACCGGTCACTCGAGCTTTGCCGTAGTACGGACCGATTTCAAAAAAGCTGTCGTGATCGAGTACCGCGGTTAGGATTTTCTTTGGGTCGTAAATCTGACGACGATTTTTCGGCACGATCGAAAGCAGCGCTTCCTCGCGACGATCAGGGTCATCCTCAGTGGGTAAGCGAGGTGGCAATTCCCAAACATTGCCTGGCAGGTAGGAGAGGAACCGGCGGACTTGGTCAATCGCATCGCGTTCGTCCTCGGCAAGGTTCATGATCACCCCATTCTTTACCTGAATGCGTTCATCACCGAGATCTTCTTTAGTGATCGCGCGCCCTGTGGCTTGTTCGACGACCTTGGGACCCGCAACAAATACCTGGCTGGTGTTTTTCACCATGACGTTGAAATGACACAGACAGGCCTGGACTGCGGGCAGCCCGGCAACCGAGCCAAGTACCGCACTTACAACGGGCACAGTATCGAGCATTTCTGCGACGCGACCACCGCCGGTGCTGTTGCCTGGCAAATAGGTCCGACCGATCTGCTCAAAGGTCTTCACACTGCCACCGGTCGCATCTAGTAGATGGACGAAAGGAATTTTCGCTTTGACCGCATAGTCTTCGATGTGGCCGCGCTTGTTCCCGATCGACGCATCCGCCGCACCACCTCGGATTGTGAAATCGCCGCCTGAAAATGCAATCTTACGACCATCTACTTTGCAGGTACCAATCACTGTATTCGAAGGCTTCAGGTGCGCCACCCGGTCATCGTCCCAAGTAGCAGTTCCAGTCAGTGCCCCGATTTCCTGAAAACTCTCAGTATCCGCAAGCAGATTTACCCGCTCGCGTACAGTCAGTTTGTTACGCCCATGTTGAAAAGCCACCCCATCAGGACCGCCCATCTCCGCCGCCATCGCTTTTTGTCTTTCCAGTTCATCGACATCGTCCTGCCAACTCATAGCCACTCCCAGCCCCTTAGATTGAGTGCGCAGTATGCCAAACCCGAGAACAAAAGCTGCCTTGGCCAAGCAGACAGCTTTATCCGCAGCGTGAGAGACACATGGGTGCCGCGACGATCTGACCTTCTGTCAGACAAATCGACAGGATAGGCCACCCAATGGTCCGTAATCGGCATGGATGATATCACCTTGATTAACAGCGATCGGCGCTGTAAACGACCCGGACAAGATGATTTGACCCGGCTCAAGACTGACCCCGTGCGGCGCAAAGCGTTTCGCTACCCAACAGATCCCATTAGCCGGATGATTCAATACAGCCGCTGCCAGCCCGGTCTCTTCAATGACCCCATTGAGGTACAAAATGCCACCACACCAACGTAAGTCGCGTTCTGTCGGTTTGATTGGACGCCCGCCAATGACGATGCCGGCATTGCCGGCGTTATCCGCCACGGTATCTTCCACCTTGCGCGTGTAACCCGTTTCAGGATCTTTCCGATGACTCCTTGCAGCAATGATTTCCAGAGCAGGTACCACGTAATCAGTCGCGTTAAGCACATCAAAAATAGTAACGTGCTCACCCTCTAGTCGATCTTTCAAAACGAAAGCCAGTTCAGCCTCGATACGCGGGTCACAAAAGCGAGCAGCCTCAATTTCACCACCGTCCGCAAACACCATACTATCGAGTAGCACACCAAAATCTGGCTCATTGATATTTAGCGCCTTTTGCATGGCTCTCGAGGTATAACCAATCTTGTAACCGACCAGACGATCGCCCCGCGCAATCTTCTGTTGTACCACTTGTGCCTGGATCGCATAGGCCTCGTCGAGGCTGAGGCCAGGGTATTTGAGGGACAGTGCCCTGATTGGCTGTCTCTGTTGTTCTGCAGAAACCAAGTCTGCAGCAGCTTGTTCGATGTCTTGTCGACGCAACATATGGAGCTCCTAGATTAGGCGAATCAGCGCACGTCAACCGTACCGACCGTACAGCCCACAGCAAAAATAGGGATAGGTTGGTAGTAGTCGACTGCCGCAGGCATGCCTTGCGTGGCACACGCTAGCGCAATAAACGTTCGTATCTCAAAGCCACCCTGCCCTGCTTCCGCGTAGGTTTCGGCGTCCGTGTACGACAATAATTTTGCTTTGTCGTTAGCCGCCCAGCGCGTCAGAAATTCCCGATCCCAAGCTTCGTTTATCTTCCCCGAGTCCGGCGTTGCAGGCCAATGTGAGATACCGCCGGTTGCAATAATCGCAATTCGCTCCGGCGCCGCGGTGCAGGCTCGACCCAACGACTCTCCAAACGCCCACGCTCGATGCAGTGGCGTCAGCGGCGGACCCTGACAATTGATGTTCGCCGGAATAATCGGCAGATCGCAAGCAGGCGTGAGGAAGTGGAGGGGCACACTGATACCGTGGTCGAATTTCCACTCTTCCGCATAAGCCACATCGACATCTTCAAGCAGCGATTGAATGAGTCTTTTTGACAGACCAGGCGCCCCGGGGAACGTCGTTCTTGCAATGCCGAGCCACTCAGGATCTTCAATCGGCCCGCTGTACTCATCGGCCAGCCCGAGACAATAAGCCGGCATGTTATTCATAAAAAAGTTGGCAAAGTGTTCTGCAGCAATGACCACCAAAACGTCAGGTTGCGCCGCCTCCAACTTGTGCCGCATTTGTGCGAAAGCGGCATATAGCGCTGCAACATGTTGCGGGTCGGCCATATCTTTCCGGCCCGTGATCCCGGGCCCATGGGAACAGACGCCGGCAAAGACCAAGCTCATATCGCCCCCTGGCCGTCTGTCGTTGCGTAAATCCCTGCCCTTACGTTGCCGTGAACCTGCAACGCATCGCGCATTGCTTGAATATAATCAGGCCAGGCATAGCCACACATGGCGGCAAAGTGCATCAGAATTTGGCCGTTGACACCGAGGATATACAGCAGCCCAATGTCCTCATCGTCTATCGCTTGACGCTCTTCCGCATCTAGTTTGAAATTGCTCAATATCGAGTCTCTGTCTGCGCGATACTGGCTCTGAAGCGCTTCGTCTCGATTCAACTCATACATCAGTTTTTGCAAACCGTACAAGCTCATCCTAACCTCCTAAAACCGGTACTTTATGGGTCCCATGTGCAATGCACACGTTCTTTGTTTCCATGTAAAAGTCGAAACTGTAGTCACCACCGTCTCGACCAATGCCGGACATTTTCATACCGCCGAAGGGGGACGGCAGGTTGCGGTTGTTTTCCGAGTTAACCCACAACATGCCGGCTTCGACCTTCCTCGCCATTCGCATCGCACGCCCGGTGTTTTCCGTCCAGATGTAGCCCGCGAGCCCATAGTCCGAATCATTAGCAAGCACGACGGCCTCTGTTTCCGTTGTAAACGTCATCGCTGTCAGGACCGGACCAAATATCTCTTCGCGGGCAACACGCATCGAATTGTCAGCGTCTACAAAGAGCGTCGGCGCAACATAGTTGCCCGCGCCCAGGTCTGTACGTCGTTGTCCACCAACCACTGTTCGCGCGCCATCTTGCTCAGCCACATCAAAATAGCGGCATACCTTCTCACAATGCTCAGCGTGAACCAGGGGACCCACCTCAGTGTCCGGATCGAGAGGGTGGCCTACTTTAAGGTTCTTAACTCGAGCTTCGAGCGCCTGCAAAAAGTCACCCGCTATGCCACTCTGGATGAGCAAACGACTCGACGACGTGCAGCGTTGGCCGTTCAGGCTATAGATCATGAACACGACCGCATCCAGAGCACGCTCAAAATCAGCATCGTCAAAGACAATAACCGGATTCTTGCCACCTAATTCAAAGTGCACGCGTTTCAACGTGTCTGCACCCTGGCGCATGATATGACTACCCGTCACAGACTCGCCGACCAGGGCAACTGCGCGAATAGCCGGATGCTCCGTGAGACGCTTACCGACCACTTCGCCGTAACCGTTCACCATATTCCACACACCCGGCGGCAACCCCGCTTCTTGGGCGATCTCAGCCAGCAAATACGCACTCAATGGCGACAACTCTGCTGGTTTGTGCACGACCGTACAACCCGCAGCCAAAGCGGGTGCGATCTTCCAGGTCGCGAGCATGAAAGGCGTATTCCACGGTGTAATTATCCCGACCGGACCTACGGGCGAGCGCATTGTGTAGTTCGTGTGATCCGGCTGATAAAGTGCTTGCCCGTTTTCCGCTTCAGGTGCTTTATCAGCAAAAAAACGGAAGTTAGCAGCGCCACGTATCGCCGCCTGTTTCATAAAACGAATGGGCTGACCACAATCGACCGACTCCACGAGCGCTATTTCCTCCGCCCGCTCGGTGATTTTGTCAGCGAGGTGATTCAGGATTTTCTTACGTTCACCGCCCGGTACGTCGCGCCAAGCCTCAAACGCCTGCGCAGCAGCCTCACATGCCTGGTCAATGTCAGTGGCGGTACCCGCGACCACCTGCCCTAAGGAGAGGTTGTCCGCAGGAGACAAATTGGCAAACAGTTCCGCCCCCTCGGGAACGACGGCTTCGCCGCCAATGACATGGCCCAAGACTTGATTCTTGAATCGCAGCAGATGGCCATCCGCCTGCGCCTTATTTTGCTCTAGCGCATTCTGCTCGTTCATTCACCCTCCTTCCCGAAATAGTGGTTAGCGCATCAATCTATATTACTTTTTGGCCGCAAGCGATTCCGGCATTCGCTCGTCGAGATGAGCAACCGAGTGCCAACCCAAAATCGCCGCACAGAAGGTTTAGATCGGCTTGCACTGATCTCTTTCACGCTTTGTTGATAAGTGGAGTTGATAAGTAGCCACACGGGACTCGGCCAGCTGTCGATATCGAGCAAGGAGTGGTCGCAAC
>JAQWQN010000023.1 GCA_029244465.1 Pseudomonadales bacterium | reverse complement strand
TTCAGTCCACCACTTTGCGAAATCGCCTTGTCGAACAATCCCGCAGCGAGAGGGGAAGCCATCAAACTCAGCACATCAAAGGCACCCGCAGACTCACCAAAGATCGTGACGTTATTCGGATCGCCACCAAACGCCTCAATATTGCCTCGGACCCATTTTAAAGACTGGATGAGATCTAGTGTGCCAAAATTGCCCGACTGATCCTCTTTGCTTGAGGTTGGCGTCACTAGAGCTGGATGCCGGAACCATCCCAACGGCCCTAATCTGTACTGAGTACTGACCACGACCAAATCATGTTCGCGACTTAAATTGTCGCCGTGATAAATCGCTGTACTGGCATCGCCGACGCTATTGCCACCCCCGTGAATCCAGAACATGACCGGCCGCTTTTTCTCGTCACCAGGGACAATTTCTGGAGACCAGATATTGAGAAAGAGACAATCTTCCTCACCAGTGGCTGCCCCCTGACCCAGTTGCGGGCAACCAGGCGCGAACGCTATAGCTTCACGCCTTTCTTGCCACTGGTCCAAAGCAGCAGGCGCTCGCCAGCGGAGATCACCAACGGGCGCGGCGGCAAACGGGATACCCAACCAGGCAGCCACGTCCTCTCGGACAAAACCAATGACTTCACCGGCATCCGTGGCTCTTAACGTTCGTCCATCCGCAACTGGCACTGCTGCTGACTCAGGGGCCAGATAGGAATAAGCGCCGCCGACGATCAGCAGACTCACCGCCAACAGTGCTAGAAGAACATAAGCCACTACCTTCATAAAACGCCCCAAATCTAACGTGCCAAGTTTTACGTGCCGAGCATAGTCTTTTTCCTTCGCTATTTGGCAGCTCAGTTGAGCTAATCCGCTCGCAGTAAGCGCAAAAGATTCAAGTTGAACTTCGACTCGTCACGGCGGTTGCAAATACCTGGCAGTGCGCCCGAATCGAACGCTAAAACCAATGTGCGGCAACGCGCCTTGATAGCGAAATTCTGTTGCCGCGTTGCTCGCTCGAATTTCTTTCGATTGTCGACCCGTCCTTGGCATGCGCGGATAACAAAGCGGCGTTTGAAATCGCTCTATTCCACCCTCTCTGGGAATTGCGAATGCCCGAGGTTTGCTTCCGCGCTAGGCTCTTCAAATACCCATCGATCTGTCGTGTCCCTGTCCAAATCAATACCCTGTCGGGCAAGATACGCACGCCGCGCAGGGTAATAGCAGACGGAAGCCAGCAGCCAGAATATGAGGACGGAGATAACACCCGAAGGCAGATCCTGCGCAAGAAAATAAACACCCACGACCGTCGCAAATTGTGAGAACACATAGAGGCTCCAAAGGGAGAGTGGCTGCATGGCAAAAATCGAGGCCTGATAACGATCCGGATAGGCCTCCGGAATCTTCATGATGGCCCAATAGACGAGAAAAGCTGGTAGGTTCGCGGCGATCGAAGCCGCTCGCGCGATGTCGCTTATATCGAGGTTCGCAAGCAGCGGCGCAATCCCGACGATCAGCATAATGGTGTTGATTATGTAAGGCGCGCCATGGCGATTAAGGCCGCCGACCCATTTTGGGATGAGGCCATCCCAACTCGCGAGCATGAAGGTTCTTGGCAGTTGCATAAACTGAGAGTTGAGCGTGGTAATAATCGCGAGACCAGCACCAAAGATCAAAAAGTAGGTTAGCGCCCATTTCGGCATGAACTGAGCACCTGCCACCGTCAGTGGCTGATCAACCATGCTCTGCCAGGGCACAGTCGCGACGCTGGCCAAAGCAACCAAGGTATACAATACCGCGACCGCGATCGTCGCGGTGGTCATGACCAGCGGTATTACCCGCTGCGGATTGTGCATTTCACCACTCAAGCCCACCACCATGTACGCGCCGCTGGTCGCAAACTTAAGCAAGAATACCGCTGTCACGAACCCCGTTATGCCGGCAGGAAACATTGGAGAAATCAGCTCAAGTTTCGCTTCTGGTGCGGCAAACCCAGCATACAACGCCAAAGCGGAGACAAGCAGCAACACCAGAACCATCTGTAACTTTGACGCGATGGCCAAACCAAGTAGGTTGCCAACGAACAAAAAGCATACGACGAGGACGCCCCACCCGTTAACCGATAGCACCGGAAACAACGGCGCAAGATATAGCCCGAATGAACTGCCATATAATGACAACGAGACGCTTGCCAGTAGCGTCAGCGACAGAACAATCGATCCAGCCCAGCCCCCTCGCAATCGAGAGGTCCAAGCATAGTATGCGCCGACTGACGGCAGTGTTGTTCCCGCCATCATGATGAGTGCTGTCACAATGAGTACCAGCAGCGCGGAGGCAAGATAAGCTAAGACCACGCTCGGGCCCGTCATACCAATGGCGACCCCGGTCAGCGCGACCACGCCAGCACCAATTATCTGTCCGACCGCAATGAAGAAGACATCACGTACCGAAAGGATCCGTTTGAGCGGTTGGTTCACAGGCGTTGAACTATCCATGCGTATAAGTCGATCGACCAGTTTGCTGGCAAACAATCCGCAACGGCAAGCGATACAAAATCAGCAGCAGCTACGCCGAGACGCGTTACTGGTCACAGCGCTCTCATTTTGAACACCCTAACAAATAGGTTCAAGCACCCGACCGACGGTAACAGTGTCCTTCGGCCCGCACGAAAGAAACCGGTGAGCGCAAGCGACCCTCAGTGAGGGGTCTGCAAACTGGCAATCCTAGCAGGTATTTCGACCCGCTCTGTGCCACCAGACCTGTGCCGCTGCATCTGAAGCCAGCCGATGCGACGACAACCACCTTCAGCGCAACGTGAATAATTTCGCAACCTATCTGTTTTAGTCGGTATTATCTGGATATCCGGCACTGGGGGTTACACCCTGGCAACGTTAGAATGGAAGGTCCTATGCGAGCAGCAGTGGTTAGAGAACACGGCGATATCGAGAATATTCTGATTGAGCACGATTTTGCCGAGCCCGAACTTGAAAGTGGTTGGGTTCGCATTGCGGTCAAAGCAACGTCTTTGAATTTTCACGACATTTTCAGTCGACGCGGCATGCCCGGCATTAAATTACCATTGCCATTGGTGATAGGTTCCGACATTGCCGGTGAAGTTGTAGAGGTGGCCGACGGCGTAAGCGAGGTCAGCACCGGTGATCGGGTCCTTATAGATCCGATCAACTTCGAGCGAGGCATGATTGGTGAGCGCTGGAATGGTGGCCGGGCGGAATACTGCGTCGCAGACGCGCGGCAAATCGTACCGCTACCGGATAGTGTCGATTACGAGACCGCAGCCTGTATTCCCCTCGCCTACGCGACGGCGCACCGCATGATGGTGACACGAGGCCAGGTGAAACCCGACGATACGGTTCTGGTGATGGGCGCGAGCGGCGGCGTCGGCACAGCCTGCGTGCTGCTTGCTAAACGTGCGGGTGCGACCGTAATCAGCTGTGCCTCTAGTGCAGAAAAGCTGCACCGCCTGAACCAGCTTGGTTCAGACCACGGCATTAACTACATCGAGCAGGACATGCGTAAAGCGTCCTGGGATATCGCCGGCAAACCACGCATCACTGGAGAAGGCGGCGTTGATCTTTTTGTTAATTCCACTGGCGGCGGTACCTGGCTCGACTCGACCCGATGCATGAGCAAAGGTGGGCGCCTCGTGACCTGTGGTGCTACGGCAGGATTCGAAGATCAGATCGACATTCGCTACGTCTGGACCTACGAGCATTCACTTCTCGGATCAAACGGCTGGGCACGGAGCGATATCATCGCAATGCTTAGTTATGCAGCGGACGGAAGTTTGCTACCGGTGATCGACAAGGTGCTGCCCCTCGAAGAGGTGCATGAAGCAGAACGCCTGATGGAAAATCGAGAAGTCTTCGGTAAGATCGTGCTGCAGCCATGAACCTCGGCGAACTAATGGACGGCGAGCCAAATCGAGTTGCACTCATCGATTTATCAAGCGGCGCGCAGTATACCTACGCACATTTAGAGACACTGATATGCAACGCGAATGTCACCGTGCAACCCGGTGAACGAGTTGGATTACTAGGCTCAAACTCAGCGGCGTTCATGGTCATTTTTTCCGCCATCATGCGCCAGGGCGGGGTGGCGGTACCGATCAATAGCAAATTTCCTACCGGCACGATCGAACATATCATCCGGGACTCTGAATTGAGCAGCATCTGGTGCGACGCAAATATGCGCACGAGTGTTCCCGGAGAGATTCCTATCCGAGAACTAGAACTATCCGATGCCACTGGGTCACAACGGCCTGCGGTTGAGCTTAACCCCTCACAGCCAGGGCTCGTGTTGTATACGTCCGGTTCTACCGGCACTCCAAAAGGTGTGCTGCTATCGCATGACAGCCAGTGGGCTATGGTGTCACGCATGAAGGGACCGATGCAGGGTGCGACAGGTATCGTTGCAGCACCCCTCTACCATATGAATGGGTTGTTGTCTTTCTGGATGCTACTCGCAGGCGGTGGCACGGTGGTGTTAATGCCGCGCTTCAACGCCGTTGAATACCTCCAAGCCATCAGCGATCACCAAGTGAACATCATCACTGGCGTACCCACTATGCTATCGCTGATGCTAAAAGAGGAAAATCTGATCGAACAACTTAAGCTAGAGTCAGTAGCTGCTATTTCAGTTGGTTCAGCGCCACTTTCTGAGACCCTAATCGAACAAATACACCGTGTCTTTCGAAACGCACGGATAACAAACGGCTACGGCACGACGGAAGCAGGAGCCGGCATGTTTGGTCGTCATCCTGACAACATACCAGTGCCGCCGTTATCGCTCGGATATCCCCAGCCCCATGTTGAAGTTCGCTTGGTCGGCGAGGGCAGTGAAGGCGTTCTTGAAGTTAAAACGCCCGCGGCTATGAACGGTTATCTAAACCTGGCGGCTAAAACCGCCGAGAAAATGAACGATGAAGGCTGGATTAATACCGGCGACATCATGCGGCGTGACAAGTACGGCTTTTTCTACTTCGTGGGACGAGACGACGACATGTTCAACTGCGGCGGTGAGAACATTTATCCCGGTGAAGTTGAACGCATTCTAGAAACCGATGCGCGCGTAGCGGAAAGCTGCGTTGTGCCTGTCGCGGACACTGACAAAGGTCATAAACCCGTGGCATTTATTGTGGCTGCGGTGAACGCCACCATCACGGAACAAGAAGTCAAAGACATTGCCCTCGCAAAAGCACCCGCATACATGCACCCGCGCGCAGTCTACTTTGTCGACACGATGCCTTTGGCAGGAACCAACAAAATTGACAGGAAAGTCCTAGCCACCTTGGCTGCCGAACGTGCCACGACCGACGGCGACTAGCTGCTTGTCATCGTTGTAAACATCCACATCGACAACACCTACCGTTTTTCCCACCCTCCGTATCGTCGCCACGGCGGTGAGATCAGTATTGACCGCCGGCTTCAGGTAGTCCGTTCTAAAATTGATGGTGGGCGACCCTTGTTCGATCACCATGATAAGTCCGAAGCAACCTGCAGTATCGATGAGCGCTGCAATCGGTCCCCCGTGCCACTGCCCTGTATTGGCGGCGCGTTCAAATTCTGCTTTCAACGCCATCGTCATGGTAAGCGTTTTGCCTTCATGATCGGCATCAGTTATGCGCATGCCTGACCAGTTAATAAAAGGCGACGCAGCCATGAAACGCTGTAACGCGTCAGCATCCATACTCATCGGTTAGCGCATCTTGATATTTGCAGTTGCTTCGGTGCTCGTCAACGTGACGAGACCTCGAGCGCTTTCTATTGTCACGGCCAATGCGGGCGCATTTTCCTCGACCACCAGGTCCAGTCCAATCGCACTCAGCACGCTAGACAAGTCAGGTGCCTTAGAAGTCGCAATCGCCAAAGATTGAAACTCACCTGCAACCGGGTTCGTGTCTTTGGGATTGGCGCAATCGAGCCAATCAATGAAGAATGGCATGCGCGTGCCATGCACACTGCCGATTGGGAATAGCAGGTCCCAAACCAACACCTCTCCAGACCCCGTTTTTCGTTGCGTTCGACTGGGCCCGTGCGTGTCGATCCCGGCAGCATTGATCGTCGCCGCAATCGCATTCAAGTCGCCTTCCGCCGCCCATGTCACGAGACCACCCGCGCTCAGATTGGCAAATTTTTCACCTGAAGTGCCTTCGTAAGATTGTGCCGGATCGGGCGCAATGATTTCGAGATAAGTCGAACCCAGGGACATCAGGGCGTTGCGAGTCCCTAAGCCAATATGCTCGCCACCATAAGCAGCCTCCACGCCAAACGTATCCGCTGCCCACTGCATCCCGTCATCGAGCGATGGGACGGCGTACATAAAATGATCAATTCGTGCACTCATTGTGTTTCTCTTAGAATTCCGCAACCAAAGTCTGGGCGTTCGTTGTCCGGAATGCAAACAACTCGCATACTTCGCTCCAACTCGACCTTTCGCACCGTCTGACACGCCCCTGCTGTCGTTTGGTTACTACTAACAATTACATACACAAGCGCTAATTGAGTACCCCGCACAGACATAGGTTTGCTTCAGGAATATCGATTTGCGACATAGCCAAGTGATACTCTCTCGACTGAGCACGTACCATATAGAGTCCCGGAGGATACGCGATGGCCTTACTTGAAACACCGAACGCTCGCCCATTCAGCGCGGACAACTGGGGCTATCCGCCTCACAATCAAACAAGTTTGCAATACGTGCAACAACTGGTGCGCACAGCCAGATTGAGCCGAGGGAGTATAGTTTTCGCACCCTTGCAGCAGTCCTGGCAGGACGTTTCCGAACTCTCCTACCTAGGGGATGAAGGACAGACCCGCACAGTTGCACAAATGCTGGACGACACCTATACAGATGCCTTCCTTGTGATGCACAAGGGCACCGTGATCACCGAACAATACCGCAATGGCATGAGTGCTGATTCCCATCACCTGCTGAATTCAGTCTCAAAATCGTTCGTCGGTATGTTGGTCGGAATACTCGCGCAAGAAGGGACAATTAACCCCAATGACGGTCTGGTCAGCTACTTGCCCGAGTTTACCGATACCGCGTTCCAAAATACGACGCTGCAACAAGCACTAGATATGACGGCCGCCGTACGCTTTGGAGAGGACTACGAGGACCGACAAGCAGATTTCTGGCAGGAGGCGGCAGTCGTCGGCTGGCGGCCTGAATTGGTCACCGCAAAATCGTCTACAACTCTGTTCGAGTACGCCTGTGCGCTAACCGCCACGGAGCAGACAGACGGTGCCCACTTTCACTACCGCACAGTACTCACCAACGTCATCACCATGGCCATCGAACGCGCCACCAATCGCTCAGCAATACAACTTGTACAAGATAAAATTTGGCAGCGATTACACCCAGAGCAGGACGCGGTCGTTGTTGTCGACGAGAGTGGATTTCCTTATTTCGGTGCGGGCATGAATGCCTGCGCACGCGACCTTGCGCGATTCGGACAACTGCTTGCGCAGAACGGGTATTACCACGATCAACAAGTCGTCCCAGAGCAATGGATTGAAGACACTCTACGTGGTGACGCCAATGTCAGATCGCTTTTCGCCGCAGGCGCCTACACGCAATTGATTCCAGGTGGACACTATCGCAACCAGACTTGGGCTGATACAAACCACGATGTACTCTTCTGCATCGGCATACACGGACAAACAATTTTCGTCAATCAACGCAGTAATGTCGTCATCGTAAAGCTTTCTAGCCACCCATTGCCCGCTGACGTATCGCTATTTAGCGATACGTTCGCTGCAATGCGGGTAATTTCTGAGACTTTTTAGGGCGCAGCAGCGGGGACCGCTGATGCAAGACACTTTTACCGCACAATTTGAACGAGGAGTCACCGTCGCCAACATGAAATTGATACTGGGCATGGTCAGCGGCGTGGTCATCGCCGCAGTTTTGATCTTGTGGTCCGGCACACAGCCGGACATCGAAGTCACCTCAGCAACCGACTATCTACTGTCGTGGCAAGACCCAGTCACGATCGAAACCCGCATGGGCCCAGTAACCGGCATTAGCGGTGGCAAATCCCTCGCCTTCCTCGGCCTGCCTTACGCCGTCCCTCCAGTTGGGGATCGACGCTTTCGTGCACCTGAACCTGCGCACGCATGGTTACACACTCGCGATGCCACTCGTTTCCCAAACATCTGTATCCAGGCGGAACCGCCAGCCCTTTTGGGCGGCGATAATGGACACACCCGGTCGGAGGATTGTATGTATCTGAACATCTTTACTCCGTCGACACAGGGCGACAAGCGCGCCGTTTTATTCTGGATACATGGTGGCTCTTACACTGGCGGTTCAGCCAACGGGTACGATGGTTCGATCCTTGCCGAACAAGGCAACGTCGTTGTCGTCACGATCAACTACCGGCTTGGGATGTTGGGTTTTCTAGATCTTTCAGCTTTCGGTGATGAATTTCTCGGCTCCGCTTCTAACGGCATACGTGATCAAATCCTCGCACTCCAGTGGGTGCGCGACAACATCAGCGATTACGGTGGCGACGCCGGCAACGTGACCCTGTTTGGCGAGTCCGCCGGCGGCGGGTCTGTGCTGGCAATCATGGCTTCACCGTCGGCTGATCACCTCTATCACCGCGCCATTGATCATAGTGGTGGAGAGGTTCACAAGCCGCCCATTGACTCCCGAACAGCACTTACACAACACCTGAATGTCGATCACTTATCGTTACTCGCTACGTTAAGAGCCCTGTCACCGGATGCGATACTCGCCACACAAGAGAACGTCCAATGGGGTGGTGGCGGATACGTTGATGGTGCTGTCGTCACGCGGGGCATAAGAGAAGCGATCATGACCAGAGGTGCTGCCGGCGTTCCTCTGATCGCCGGCAGTAACCGCGATGAAGGTACGCTTTTTTCGCGTCTGATTCCCTGGTATTTATATTCCGTCGTAGAAGAAGCCGTGGCAGAAAACATCGTTGCGACGATTAGCGGAGCGCAGTACGTCGCCGAATTGAAACAAGCGCATCCCGATGACAGTCGCAAACAAAGATTAGAGCGCGTTTGGACAGACATGTTGGTACGCGGCGGTGTCAATGCTGCCGCCCGGGCGAGTGCTGCCGGGCCGGGCGGATGGTTGTACCGCTTTGATTTGCCCGCATCGCGCCTACCTAATGTAGGGGCTACACACGGTGCCGAAATCAGCTTCACGTTCAATCAGTTTGCACGCAACTTACCCGCGACCGCCTATTTCTATGATCCGCAAGACCCAGTCGTACGCCGCCTGGCTCTCTCCTGGTCAAACACCATCATTCAATTTGCTAAAACCGGCGACCCTAACGGCGCCGGACTGCCGCATTGGCCACAATATACTGCGGAGAGACGCGAGGCGTTAATCCTGGATGACAACCCGAGAATCGAGGCCAATCTGCATGCCGCAGAACGAGCACGTTGGGGAGACACCGAGTCGTTGTCTGTCGACTTTAGATGATTATACCCGACACCGCACAGACCATCCGTTATTGTTCCAACAGGAGCCAGCACTGCCGTCTAATTTCATCCTGTTTGTTTTACTTTTCTGCTATTTTCGCCTTATAACCTCAATGCCGTGGAAAAGTCTGGCACACCGTCCCAACGCCCTGCATCAGTCGCACGCATGACGGCGATGGTTTTTATCACCTCTGGATTTGCCAAGCCATGCGGAGCTTTTCCTGACAACGCAAACAGGATGTTCTCCGCCTGAGATTGTGCGCACTCGGCCAGGAATAGCGGTGAAAAACCGGCTGTATGCGGCGTCACTACACAATTGTCTAATGCCAACAGTGGACTGTCGGATGGTACCGGCTCGTGCTCAGTGACGTCCAACGCAGCGGCTTCGATTTGGCCGGTAGCCAATGCCTCCGCCAACGCATCACCGTCGACAATCGGACCTCGCGCTGTATTCACTAAGATTGCGGACGACTTCATTTTCTGCAGCGCCTGGGCATCAATCAGGTGATGCGTTTCTTCTGTGGCGCTAGTGTGTATCGTGAGGTAGTCACTGCGACGCAAAAGCTCATCCAATGCAACCATGCGGACGCCGTAAATGTCGGCAGTATGCTGAGGCACATAGGGGTCATAAGCGATAATCTCGGCTGGACCGAACCCTCGGATGCGATTCGCGAATGCACGACCGATATTGCCAAAACCGGCGATCCCGACTGTATGTCCAGCGATGCGGCGTACCCGCTGATAGTAAGCGCCTGTCGTTCTCGGATCGTCTGCCCAGGCGCCGGCCTTTGTGGTGCTGATGGAGTCATAGAGGACACGGGTCATGTTGAGCAACAAAGCCACTGCATGATCTGCCACCTCGGTGGTATTTGACCCAGGCACGTTGCAGACAAGAATCCCGAGTTCAGTTGCCGCCGCAAGATCTATCGAGTCAACCCCAACGCCAAAGCGACTCACAACTTTGAGCTTTGGACAATTTTCCATTACCCGTCTCGAAGTCAGCGGCATCACCCCAACTTGCGCGCCATCTGCATCGTGCATCAACTCGATCATGTCATCTTCCGTTTCAACCCGCCCTTCGACAAGTTCGAAGCCCGCATCTTTGAACAAATCGAACCGATATATACGACCAGGATTCACTGCGATTTTCATTTTCTCTCCCCTCCAACCACCACAACCCGTTGCAATCACTGTACTACCATTAACGAGGAAAGAGCTATGAGCACTCGCTCTGTTATACAATCACACCCGGTTTATCCGCATGAAAGCACCTTGATGACAGCCATCGGACGCAGAACATTCATCAAAGCGGTTGGCGCCGCCGCATCATTTTCGCCCTACACTACTTCTGCTATAGATATCGCGGCCGATCCGCCCAATATTCTCTTTATCCTGGCAGACGATATGGGTTACGGAGACATCAGCTATCTGAACGCGGAATCAAAAATCCCAACTCCCAATATCGATCGCATCGGTAGAGAGGGGAAATACTTCAGTGACGCCCATTCCCCATCTTCGATATGCACCCCGACGCGATACGGCATTCATACCGGACGCTACTGTTGGCGCACTAGAGTCACCAACAGCGTTACATGGGGTTACAGCCGACCCCTGATAGAACCCGATCGGATTACCATTGCTTCACTGCTGAAACAAGCGGGTTATCACACAGCCTGTTTTGGCAAGTGGCATCTCGGTATGGATATGATGACCCGCGATGGCAACGGCCTGGCCGAGCGAGACAGTGTGGTTGATCAGCGCGCCTATCGCGCGGATATAGATTGGCGCGCGCCAATCAGGAACGGGCCACTTAGCACTGGCTTTGACGAGTTTTATGGCATCTCTGCATCTTTAGACATGCACCCTTATATATGGATACGTGACAATCATTTTGTTGGCGAATGCACCACCGAACAAGATTTGCTATTCAACACACGCGACACGATGCCTAACGACCATGGTAAAAACCTAGGGCCTTCCCATGCGGACTTTGTAGCAGAAGATGTCCAAGGCGAAATTACCAGAAAGACGGTAGATTTCATCAGCAGACAGTCACACGAAACACCATTTTTCGCTTGCATGGCCCTGGCCGCACCCCACATCCCAATTGTGCCCAGCAAAGCCTACCAGGGTCTCAGCGAACTCGGGCCCTATGGCGATTTCTGTATTCAAGTGGACGACGATATCGGCCGTGTCCTTGGCGCGCTCGAAGAAAAAGGGCTAGCCGAGTCGACGCTGGTTGTCTTTACCTCTGACAACGGCTGCGCGCCCTACATTGGCGTCGATGAAATGAACCGCCTGGGGCATTACCCGAGCTATGTCTATCGTGGTTATAAAGCGGATATATATGAAGGGGGCCATCGCATTCCGTTTCTCGCGCGATGGCCTAAAGCAATTAAGCCAGGTTCTACCTCGGACGAGATCATTTGCCTGACTGACCTGCTTGCAACCATCGCGGCTATCACCGGACAAGTCCTACCAGCGCAAGCCGGTGAAGACAGTTACAACATTTTGAATGCATTACTCGGGTATCCTGTCGACAAACCGATTAGAGAAGCCACCATCGTCCAATCTGCCACAGGTGGATTCAGCGTCAGGCAGGGTCGCTGGAAGCTAGAGTTGCTCCCTAGTTCAGGCGGCTATTATCGGCTACGTCCAGAGCAGGTCAAAGCGCAAGGTTTACCCTCAGTGCAGCTCTATGACCTGCAAACAGATCTCAAAGAATCTAACAATGTTCAAAACCAACACCCGCAAGTGGTCACCCACTTGCGCGGGCTGTTAGAGAGGTATCGTGCCACCGGACGCAGCACTTGAAGATACCATCCTTGCACACAGCGGGGCCACGTTTCGACTGGAATAGGAAATTCGCTGCACTTTCCTTATCCTTAGCCTGTGAGGCTATTTCATAACGTTATAGAGACCACGGCGAGGTCATGATGGGGCACGAAGAAACACCATACGATCCGGTCGATCAGACCGACGTTAGCAAAGACGGGTTGAACGTCGGTGCCGTGGTCGCGGACATTCACGCCCAAGGCTATGCCGTAGTCGATAATTTTCTCACGCCGGAACGAGTAGAGAGCATTCGCACGGCATTCAATACCGAAGTACTGATCACTGAGATGCGCGCTATCGGCACAGCGACGGGCCGAACCTGGCGAGCACATAACCTGCTCGCTAAGACTCGCGCGGCAGATCCCGTGATCCTCGACCAACGCTTGCGGGCAATAGTCGACGGTGTGATCGGTAAATACAGTCAGATCAACATCGTAACGCTGTTTAACACGCTACCTGGCGAAACCAAGCAAACTCTGCACCAAGACGACGGTCTGTGGCCAATACCACGCCCGCATCCCTCGTTTTTGTGTAATGTGCTGATCGCTTTAGACGATTTTACAGAACAAAACGGTGCCACTCATATTGTGCCATGCAGCCATGGCTGGGCTCACCCTGTCGATCAGCAAGCTCACAGTCTGCAGATCGAATTGCAATCAGGTAGCGCCCTATTTTGGGACGGTGGCCTGTGGCACGGCGGTGGCGCAAACACCACAACCGATCAGGAACGGATGGGATTATTCATCAGTCACTTGGTCAGCTATCTACGTCCATCAGACTTACAATTGTTATCTGTGCCACGAGAAACCGTACGGCAATTACCTCAGAAACTTCAGCGCCTGCTCGGCTACTACCCGTTTGGTAACGGTGTAGACGGACGCGATCCTCTGGATGCATTACACGATGGTGTCGTCGTTCATCCCGATGCGCGCCTTGCTGCTCATTGGCGAGGCGGAGACGGCCGCTGAGGCACAATTGGCAGCT
>JAQWQN010000017.1 GCA_029244465.1 Pseudomonadales bacterium | reverse complement strand
GCAGTGCCTGCATCAATGAGTGCCGCGACATTCTTCAGTGAAATACTCAGAGGCCCATAACCATAATCCGAGCTTGTCCGATAGTTGGCGCAAGCGGCCCGCACCAGGGCAGAACTCTGAGAGGCCGTGCCTGTCACTCTGCGCACATACTCCAAACTTGCAGACGTGTTAGCGCCGCTCTCATGTGAGGCGCGCATAATGTGCGCGAACGTCTCGCGTTGTTGTTGCACCTGCTCTAATTTGTACGCATCTGGATCTGAAAATACGACCGGCGGATGGTTAGCAGACGCAACGGCCCGCGACTGTTCTGTTGCGAGATTCATGACCAAACCGCTGATGCCATCAGCATCAACCTCGTCTGCCAGCTTGCCAATCCAACCATTCGTTTCAGGCGCATTGGGTACACCGGTGTGCCAGAACTTCATGGCTTCAAAATGGGAACGATTGGGTTGCGGGTAACCGCAGCCATGAACGATCGCCATCTGTCCATTCTTGTATAGGCGTTCCCATCCGAGCAGATTTGGATGCAGACCGAATTCGCTATCTAAGCGCAATACTGCATCGGCTTGAATACCAAGTGTGGGTCTCGCTTGATAGTAGGCATCTTGGCGATAGGGGACAACGGTGTTAAGTCCATCGTTGCCGCCCGACAGTTCGAGCACAACCAGAATAGGTTCGCCTGTCGTCTTACTTCCAGCCTGGGACAGCCTAGGTAAAGCCAGTGCTGCCGAAAGCGCAGCGCCATAGCGCAAAAAATCTCGCCGATGCAGGTTAACATTGTTCATCGTTACCCTAATTGGTATTCAGGCGTGCTTAGAATGAGGTGCAGCGTGAGCCGCAGACTCCGCTCAATAGACCATACCTCGTTGTCCTGTGCGGGTATGGTGGCACCGACCTCTGCCTGCAGGAAAGCGACGATCGCTCGCTTATCCTCAGCGTTCAGGACGGTACTCAAGAATCGTTTCTCAAAGTAGTTTACGGCCGATTGCGGCGTAAGTGCACGGTTCTCTCTGAGCAGTGCCAATAGATCGATGGGAGCAGGGGTCGGCGGGATAGGACGGACCCTTTCGAAGCTCTTGATCGTACCCCGGTAAAGTCCCAGTTTTAGATCATAATCCGCTTTGGCGTTGTGCATTTTTGCTGACGGGGCCGTGGTATTCATCAGGCGACTCACGCTCATATCAGAGTCGCCAGACATTCGTGCTGCCGAAAACTCCATATAAAGCGACCCACCATCCTCAGCAAGGTCACGTGCGCGCGCCTCGACTGGCGCGTTTTTTAATCGTGGTGACAACGCGAAACGTGGGTACTGCCCTTCAGCCGATTCGGGAAACAAAAGGTGATTGATGAGGTTATTCCTTGTGAGAATAGTTGAAGGATTCAGCCATGCTCTACCTCCGTCCCACCCCTTAACGTTTGGCGGGTTGCCAAGATTTTGCCCGAGCAGGCGAGTCGCCATCGGAAAATAGGGTGTACCCGGAATTTCTGTGAGCCCCAGCTTGCGATAGGTCGAGATCAGAAACTGGATTGGGCTTTTGATTTGTGAGCCTTGGTTTTTCGCAGCGTAAAACGCTCGCGACGAAAACAATGTGTATAAAAACGGTTTCAATTCATAGTGATGTTTGCGCAGTTCCAACGCTAAGGCACTAAGCAATTCAGGATCCGCCTCTTCATTGACAAAGAAACGATAGAGCTTACCGGCAATAAACTCTGCACAGGCCTCTTGGGCAAGGATGAGATCGACGACGTCAATACCATCCCAGTTACCTGATTGCCCAAATAGGGTCTTCTCCCCTTCGTCATGTGCAATCTTGTCGTCGATAAAACGAAGACCTTGGTTGCGCCAACCTGTCAACGCACGAGCAGCTTCTTTGATGTCCTGTTCCGTATAATTGCCGACACCAAGTGAGAACAATTCAAGAATTTCGCGCGCGTAATTCTCGTTGGCGAGGCCTTTGACGTTGAGTCGATTATCTAGATAGAGAAGCATTGCCGGATCTTGCGACAAAGCAATCAGCAGCGTTCTCAGATTAGATGTGGCCGCATGACGCATCGTTTCGTTTTGCCGAAGCATCAACCGGTAGTCGTCGTTTTTGAGCTCTTCTGTCGCGAAGTGGCCGTGCCAGAAGAGAGTCATTTTTTCTTCGAGAGGCCTTTTTGTGACCAACATACGCTCGGCCCACCAGACGCCCACCCGTTGCCATTCGCGATTCGAAGACAGATATTTATAGTAGAGCGCGTCTGTGATGTCTTGTAACGGACGAGGTCCTGCTTGTCGTATTTTTTGCGAGTAGACCACGCCCGTTTCGGCTGCTTTGCGCATAACGTCATCGAAGCGCATATGCAAATCCACATCGGGATGCATGGATTCATCCCAAATCCCCGAATGTTCAAACGCTGGTAATCGATCCGGGATCGCTTCGTACTCAACGAGAGCGGTTACAGCAGCGTCTAGCCCCATCGCCGTCAGCTTCGCTATTTCGTCCGGGGTGCCGCCAAATCCCGCGCGCTCAAGCAGGTGCCTGGCATGCCCATACCGCCATTCGTGATCTGGCAGCGGACTGAGGCGCCCACCTGCGTCAGCATGCGCAAATGAGTTCCCGCCCATGAGGACTAGGATAATGGCTTTCGCTAGTGTTTGATGCATAGATACTGGCTCGCCTGGTACGCGGTCAATGCTACTACGGAGTTACCAGGGTGTAATGCCTAAATGGCGGCTGACGCTCATCGCGTGTACCGCGCATCCATCTCGCAACTCCAGTTGAGGGACGACGGCAGCAGGTCATCTGTCAACTC
Organism: Pseudomonadales bacterium; assembly: GCA_029244465.1. GTDB lineage: Bacteria > Pseudomonadota > Gammaproteobacteria > Pseudomonadales > Azotimanducaceae > UBA4421. The sequence goes on along the minus strand of JAQWQN010000017.1, from coordinate 5,214 downwards.
GATTCTACCCAGCCTTGACGCTCCCGCACCGACTGTGCTGCAACGATCTCCAGCGAGCGCGACAACACCCGCATCAGCCCTTGCCCCAGGTCGAAGCGTGACTATGCCATCCAGAAGCAGAGAGTCATATAGCCTTACCTCACTATGACAAACGCTTAGACGGCAAAGAACGACCTTTATTAACCAGCATACGGACGCCAAACAGGGTGACAATCAGAAGCAGGAAGATCGTACAGACCATGAGCAAGTCACGCACTTTCGGGCCAAGCACACCATGGAGATGATTCCACTTGTGGAGGATACTGAAAGACAGTCCCTCTAAACGATCAATACTGCGTGTGCTGTCAACTAGGATACCGGTTGCTGTATCTACAAACACGATCGTTTTATCTGCATCGTTCAACTCCACTGCCCAGACTGGCAGGCGCTTATTGCGAAAATCATACTCGCTACCAAAGCGCGTGACGAGACGAGTCGCCAGTACCTGTTCACCACTCGCGCCCGTAAACCTCAACGCCATTGCTCGGGCGAGCGCTTCGTCACGCAAAGGCTTTGCGCTGCCCCCTGCCACTAGCGGCAAATAGATTGCTGATTGCTCTGCGGCGTTACCCGCGAATCGATCCTGCCTGGAGACAGCTTGCTCGCTCTGATCTCTGGCGACACTGACGCGCCAGTACAGGTTCTGATCGTCAGCACGAATTAGTGACAAGTTATTAACCACTCGCCCGGCCAGGGTTTGCAGACTGTCGTTGTTTAACGGCTCGCTCCTAAGAGACTCATACGGCAACCCTAAACGCAGACCAAACTGCCGCTCTACCAATGAGGACTGGAGGAGGTGGTAAAAGCCACTGGCGGACCAGGCCAGCAGTGGCAACCAGGCGAGGTAAGCTAGACGGCGGTGGTATCGGCGTTTGCCATCCTTAATGACTCGAGGCTTATATGCGAACAGCAATAACAGACCAATAATCGCCATCACCGCCAGAGTGACTAATAACGTGCCGGCCAATAACAAACGAATATTTTCCAGGCCGTCAAGCCATTTAAACGTATGTAGGTTCTGAAAGATCCACTGCAGTCTGTTCTTAAACGGATTAAGCAAACTGGCCAGCGCACCGGTTTCTGTATGGATGAACGCAACCATTGCCTCCTCCGCACCGAAAGCTACTCGATAGACAGGAAGAAGACGATTAACCGCTGGGTACTCGTGATTGAAATCCGTTTGGAAATCAACGCGTCGAATTTCATCACGTTTACGGCCGGTATAGTAACTGGCCAACCATTCCGCCTGCGACTGATCGTGGTTCGGAAGTAGCTGCTGGTTTTCTACGTCGAAGTATCGTCGCGAGGAATCCTGATCTCGACTCAGCTGAAGTAATGGTCCCGATTCTCCTGGCACCAACTTGATGACTTTCAATTCGTTGGATTTCGACACCTTAACCAGCAAAGGCGCCAGATTTTGTAGAGCCTCGCCTGGCACGCTCATAGTTGGCGGAAAGTTGTGTTGAGCTTGAGGGCCAAACCAGACCATAGCCGGGTGGGTGACCGCCGACCCTCCCCAAATGAATAACGCAACAGCAGCAATCCAACCAATCTGTCGATGCCATTTGCTCAATCTCTGGTTGAACATAATTCGCTTACCTCAGTAATTAACACTGGTGGCCGAAGGGCACACTAAAACGCCCAACGAAACCCAAAGAACCAGGATCGCGGCATGCCGGGCCGATAACTGACGTCGGCATCATTGACTTGGTTTGAGGTGTACGTGGAGAAGCGTTCGTCACTCAGATTGGCACCACGGAGATAGACCGTGAGGCTGGATCTAACCGTGTAACTGAGCCTCAAATTATAGAGGTCATGACCGGCATACAATTGAGTGTTGGTCTGGTCCGTAAAATATTCGCCCAGACTTTCCCACTCCAGTTCGGCACGAAAACGAGGCAGCCACTTCGGCGAGTAAGCGAGACGAAAATTGCCGAGCGATTGCGGCGCTCGCGAAACGTCATTGCCGGCAAAGTTAATCTGCTCATTACAGAAACACGACCGAGAAAAGAAAACATAGCTGAAGTCCCGGTACGACTGATCAGTGAACGTCAGCGAAGCACCTAATTGCAGTTCCGCCGTGAGGGCAACCTCCAAGCCCAGTTCTATGCCGCGGTGCCGAGTTTTACCGGCATTGACAGTTTCTCTGGCTGCATCGTTGATTATAGAAACAATGTCATCCTCAGTATTCATATCATAGAGCGCCAGTTCATAGTGCACACGCTTTCCAAACGCGCCACGAAAACCAAGCTCGGCACTGGTGCTGGTCACAGGCTCTAAATCGGTTGTGTTGCGGGAAGAACCGGGACGAAAAAGGCTGCCTACGGTGGGTGCGCGGAACGCATAACGATAGTTGGCATAAGCGTGATGATTCTCCCCATAGCGATAGACCACCCCGAATTTCGGACTCGTGCTTCCGTAGTCAACACGTGTCGAAGAGGGTCGCCGATGCGCGAAATCGAAACGCTCCTGTAGGATCTGATTCTTATAATCGACAGTGAAGCGATCATGACGGACGCCCGCGCTCACCAACCACCTGTCATTGAGGCTAAGTTCGGCCTGTAAATAGTACGAAACCGAGCGTTGATCCGCCTCGAAGTGGTAGTTCAGCAACCCCGTGCGCTGGTAATCGTTGTAGATGCCATCGACCTGCCCAACCGTAATTGCCTCTTCCATGTAAGTCGAAGGCGTGATGTCTAGATCAACACCAGCGATAACTTCCACGGCGTCATCAAACAGCCTGTGACGATATTTAAGCAGCGTGCCATAACTCCGGAAGTCATATTCGCGTAGATTGGGATCATAGGTCACCATCCAGCTCGGCATCATCGTCATCTGATTGTCCCGAAAAAATGGCGTTGCACTCAGCAGCTGGGTGTCGCTCAGTTCAAAATTGAACTCCGCAGAAAGCCGCAACGCGTCCACACGCCTATAGCCAATATCATCATGAAATTCGTTGCGTTCAGGCCTCTGCACATAATCAACGTGCTCCAGGCCCGAGGCCCCCGACTGATCGATTGTCGAATAGGCGCCTATGAGCTTCATCGTCAGTCGCTCACCGATCTCAGCATCTAACCTCCCTGAGTAGGCGTTTCGCTCATAATCGGCTGCCTCTCGGAACCCATCGCTTTTTGTGACATTCACGTCCAATCGACCCGCCCGCCGCGCATTACCCCCGCCCACGCTGAGCAAACCTCTTCGCCAGCCATCAGAACCACTTTCCAGATTAATTTCAAAAGCCTGACCAATAGGGGCGCTCTTGGTAATAACATTGATCACACCACCAATGGCATCGCTACCATACAACGCTGACGCCGGCCCCTTAGTGACCTCTAACCGGCTGCTCTGAGGAATATTGATTTCATAGAGTCCATTGTGATTGAAGAAGCCACTGGGCCGTGCCGGCAATCCATCCTCCAAAAAAAGATAGACCCCAGCCGTTGTGATCGGCTGGCGAATGGCAGCCATGTGGCCCTCTCCACCTAAATTATTAATGTGGACACCGGCAATGCGATTGAGTGCCTCCGCAGGGTGAGAAGGGGAAATCAGACGCAATTCTTCCTCGTTGAGTACGCCCACCGATGCTGCCAGTTCGTCTAGCGGCTTGAGTTCCCGCGTCGCAGTCACGACCACTTCTTCTACTGGTCTAGTACTACCTGGGTGCCTGTCAGATCGCTCTTGATGATCACTCTCCGCTTGAACCGTCATCACCGACAGGCACGTTGCGAACGCGAGGGTCAGGCGGACAAGGCGCAACAAGTTGGCTGCACGGGCAGCCGGATAAATTCTGGCAAACATATTTTCTCCACACCTGCGCAACACCTCTGCGGGGTTTTTGCGCAACAAAAACTGATTAATTCTTAGTTTTGATCAGATCAGGAGAACGGGCGGGCCACGGGGGAAGAAAGCAACTTGGAAGGTGCTCAAATGGTGCGCAGTCAAAGCCGCGATGGTCTCTACAGGTGAGAATTGACGGAAGTCAGTGTCTTCAGAGGATTCAGCCGTGACATCAACCGTCAGCCCACCCAAATCACATTGATGAAAATTGACTTCAGGAGAATTGTCATGATGATCGCGGTGCTGATGCTGATCATGATGTCCTCCTTCATACGCTGCAACGACCCGCATCGCGTCCGGACAGAGCTTCAGGTACCAACCGCCATCAATACCAGCAGGCATGTATCCCATGGGTATGGTGACACGTAGGACCATCCCCAAAAGTGCAAGCTGTGGCAGAAAACGAGGGATCATGAAAAACCGACGGCATTGTTTCGCGCGACACGATAAATACTCTCCGCAGACAATGCAATAAACCACGAGTGGGGCGAGACAGTGCCAGGAATATTCTGTCAAAAGACTGCGTATCAACCTAGCGCGGTTGCTCCCGATGGCTAACCGCCCCTGGTAAACGTTACCTTACGCCAGAGTCTTTCCGAGCTATGACCTCAAACGCGAACTGGCACGGGCGCACCTATCGAGCACGCGTTTTTGAGCCTGCTTTGCCGGATAGTCAGCCTAGCGCCGCGGGCAGATGACGTTTAGCCCCTTCCCAACAAGGGCTATCGGATCGACCAGCGCATTTCACTGTTGCCTTGTTATCAACACTCCTCCGCGCAAGCAAAGGTTCAGACCTAGGGTGCAGAGGTGTTGCTCTCAGCCCGATCGTCAATCGCACGCGCAATCAAATATTGACGGACAATTTCCGCATCCTCCAAAGACAAGACGTCACTAAAACTTGCCATGCCCGCTTCACTTCTTGCTCCACCAAGAACAATCGCCGGCCATTGCGCATGAGTCTGCGCTGACATATATCGTAAATCTGGCACGTTACCCCGCCGACCGAACACGCTGGGCATATGGCAATAGCCGCAAAGGTCGCCAAACAAAATGCGTCCCCTTGCGACATCCTCCGCACTCGCGGTCAATGGCGGTTGTTCAGGGATTGTCAAGTTTCTCTCCGTCGGAATAGGTAGCTCCTGTTTGCCTTGCAAAGTGAATACCACTAGACGCCCGGTGCTGCCGTATTTTTCATCGGCGCTGTTGTCTTCAAAACCCCCACCAGCGCCGGTCATGATCGCGACGTATTGTTGTCCATCAATCTCATAACTGATGGGCGGAGCGACCATGGATGAAAACAGGTAGCGACGCCACAAAACATCGCCACTATCCCTATCA
>JAQWQN010000014.1 GCA_029244465.1 Pseudomonadales bacterium | reverse complement strand
CTACAGGCGGATAATGCCATTATTACGGCATACGCTGAGGACAACGGTGTTTCATTAGCCAACGCAGCCGCTAATTCGGCTCGAAACTTTGATCAAGTCGTGCGAAACGCCTCAGGCATCTTGCTGCGATTGACGCCAGAGTTTGCCAACGCTGACTCTGCTGAAATCGATGGCTTGGACCTGACCGCGTCTTATCGCTTTGATAACGATTGGGGTAACTGGCGCGTCGGTGTACAAGCCGCCTGGGCCATGACCTATGACGTAGATGTCGGCGGTACTACCTTCGACGGTATCGGTTCTTACAACTTCACCAACCCATTAGCGCGACCTCTTCCCGAGTTCAAGATTAATGGTACGGTATCTTGGAGTAAGGATAACCACCGCGTATTTGCAATTGCACGCTGGATTGACGAAGTCGAAGAAGACATCCCTGCAGGTACTGCAGGCTTCTTTAAGGTTGTCACAGCAGCGGCTGGCAACACGTCCACTGCCAATGATATGGCCGATGGAAAAATCGAAGACATGCTGACTGTAGACGTCCAGTACAACTACAGCTTGGGTGAAACTGGTTTCTTGAGCGACTCTAACGTGTCACTCGGTATCCAGAATATTTTCGATGAAGAGCCTCCTGTTGTCTCGTACATCACAGGCTACGACCCACGGCTACACGATGCTCGCGGTCGACTCTTCTTCGTCAGAGTGTCTGGATCTATGTAGACGCTCTCGCTAAGAGAACAAAAAGCCCCGTCTTATGACGGGGCTTTTTTTTGCCTGGCGATTAGTTCACCCTAAGCCCCAGTTCCACGATAATGGCTCAGCGACGATGCACATTGACCTCTTGAACCCAGAGACATTTGCTCATGGCCACCCCTTAGCGCAATACCAGTGGCTGCGAGACAACGATCCGGTCCATTGGCATGACGAACCGAACGGAACTGGGTTTTGGGCACTAACGCGGTTTGAGGATGTCGCTGAATGCGGACGCCAACCACTCATCTACTCATCAGAGCCGACCATCATGATCACAGACCCGGAAACGGGTATCGACGTTTCCGGCGGTGACCATAAGATGTTGTTGATGATGGACCCGCCCCAACACACCCTGTTGCGCAAGACCATTAGCCGCGAGTTTACTCGAGGTCCGGCAGCAGAATTGCGCCCCCGCATATCCGAGCTCGCCGCAACCATCGTTAACAAGATTATAGATCGGGGCGAGTGCGATTTCGTTGCGCAAGTCGCCGGTGAACTGCCGAGCTACGTCATCGCGGAACTGATGGGCATCCCATTGGATGACGGTAGAGACCTATATAAGCTCACAGAGATCCTTCACTCCGCGCCAGCAGCGGTAGCGGATGGCGCTCAAGCAGACGCGGTTACGCAGATGTTTGCATATGCACAAGCGGTCTACCGGGATAAAAAAGCCCGTCCAAGAGACGATCTCGCGAGCCAGATAGTGCACGCTGAAGTCGACGGCCGCAGCTTAGACGAAATCGACTTCCAGCTTTTTTTCATGCTTCTTATTGATGCCGGAGGAGACACCACAAGAAACTTGGTTGCGGGAGGTCTTTATCAATTGATTCAGAACCCGCTCGCACTCAACGATTGGCAACAGCATCGCAGCGAAGCCCTCGATCACTCTGCTAGAGATGAATTACTGCGCGTTGTGAGTCCAGTCATCTACATGCGTAGAACGCTCAAAAAGGAGGTTCAACTGCACGGCAAAACTCTGCAGGCGGGAGATAAGGTTGTGCGGTACTTCGGTGCCGCCAATTTCGACAACCGTCGTTTCACCACGCCATTGAAATTGAACCTGCATCGAGACGCCAATGCACAAATCGCCTTTGGCACAGGCGCCCATGTTTGTCTCGGCCAGCATATCGCGCGCATAGAGATTGACTGCATGTTTCACGAAGTACTAACGCGTATGAAAGATTTCCATCTGTTGGAAAAACCAGTCTGGCTAGAATCCAACTTCATTAGCGGCATTAGAAAAATGCCGTTGCAATTCCAAAAAAGCTGACGCGGTTGCGGGTCATGCCTTTAAGCGGCTGTCGCGAATCTCCTGCATCTGGTCGCGCAGATAGGCGGCTTCTTCAAATTCAAGATTTTGCGCATGACTGATCATCTCTTTCTCAAGCTTATTCAACAGTTTTCCTAGCGCCTTAGCATCGCTCGGCACATCGATTTTAATGGCCTGTCTGCCAGACCGTTTCGAACGCTTCGCTGTGCCAGGCGCAGACCGCGCCCCTTCCATCACATCCGAGACTTGCTTGCGAACACTGACCGGCGTGATGTTGTGTTTTTTGTTATGTGCTATCTGCTTCTCACGACGACGATTAGTTTCTCCGATTGCTCGCGTCATTGAGCCCGTCATATGGTCCGCATAGAGAATGGCACGTCCACGCACGTTTCTCGCAGCGCGCCCAATCGTCTGAATCAATGAGCCTTCAGAGCGTAAAAAACCTTCCTTGTCAGCATCAAGAATTGCAACCAGCGAAACTTCCGGCATATCAAGCCCTTCACGGAGCAAATTTATCCCGACTAGAACATCAAACTCCCCTAAACGAAGATCGCGAATGATCTCCATGCGCTCGACAGTATCAATATCTGAATGCAGATAACGCACACGAACCCCATGTTCATCAAAATACTCTGTGAGGTCTTCAGCCATACGTTTCGTCAGCGTAGTGACAAGAACCCGATCACCGACCGCAACCACGCTGTTGATCTCCCCCAATAAGTCATCCACCTGAGTAGTTGCCGGTCGCACAATAACGTCTGGATCTATGAGGCCGGTTGGCCGCACCACCTGCTCCACGATTTGGCCACCTTTTTCGTGTTCGTACTTGCCTGGGGTCGCCGATATGAAAAGCATCTGGGGTGCCAATCGTTCCCATTCGTCAAAACGGAGCGGCCGATTGTCTAGAGCAGAAGGCAGTCGGAAGCCAAATTCGACGAGTGTTTCCTTGCGCGAACGATCGCCTTTATACATCCCGCCTATTTGCGGCACGGTAACATGCGATTCATCGATGACCATGAGCGCATCTTTGGGCAGATAATCAAACAAGGTGGGAGGCGCTTCACCAGCCTCTCGCCCCGAAAGGTAGCGAGAATAGTTTTCAATTCCCTGGCAGTAGCCGAGCTCCTGAATCATTTCCAAGTCAAAGCGAGTACGCTGCTCAAGTCGTTGCGCTTCCACTAACTTGTTATGCCGAGTCAGATATTCCAAGCGATCCTGTAGCTCATCCTTGATGTCACCCAGCACATTCAGAACGCGCTCGCGCGGCGTTACATAATGGCTTTTGGGGAAAACTGTATAGCGGGGCAACCTGTTGATCAGTTCGCCGGTTAACGGATCGAAAAGCGATAGCCCTTCAATCTCGTCATCAAACAGCTCGATCCGCACCGCTTCCTTTTCCGACTCGGCTGGGAACACATCGATCACATCACCCCGAACCCGATAAGTCCCCCGTTGGAAGACTTGATCGTTACGCGCGTATTGCAACTCGGTTAACCGACGCAGCAGGTAACGTTGATCAACGCGATCACCGCGATCTAGGTGCAACACCATCTGCAGATAAGATTGTGGATCACCCAAGCCGTAAATAGCGGAAACTGAAGCAACAATCACGGTATCTCGTCGCTCCAAGAGTGCCTTAGTCGCCGACAAACGCATCTGTTCAATGTGTGAATTAATCGACGCGTCTTTTTCTATATAGGTATCCGATGCAGCGACATACGCTTCCGGTTGATAGTAGTCGTAGTAGGAGACGAAGTACTCAACGGCGTTGTTCGGAAAAAACTCTTTGAACTCACCATAGAGCTGGGCGGCAAGAGTTTTGTTGGGTGCCATAATGATCGTCGGTCGCTGCACGGCCTCGATCACCTTAGCGACAGCAAAGGTTTTCCCAGAACCAGTGACACCAAGTAGCGTTTGATGGCTTAAACCGTCTTCAACGCCGTCCACCAATGCACTGATCGACCGCGGCTGGTCTCCAGCAGGTTCATAGTCAGAGAAAACTTTGAGTTCGGCTACATCTTGCACGCGCTCTAGTCTACGGAACTAGCACGCGCGCGCAATGAACTTCCAGACATCGGCTGACACACAGATGTCAGCTGGTCTACTTCTCTTCTTCGCCTTCGGCAGATGCTGCTTCGTCAGATTCTTCAGAATCGGCTGCTTCTGCTGGCGCTTCTGCGTCAGCCTCGGCAGGGGTTTCCGCCGTATTTTCAACCACTTCAGGCTCCGCCGCTTTGGGCGCTGGGATTTCGATGAGGCCATGTTCGAGCAACAACCTAACTTTGTCATCGCCATTAATAGCCTGCTTACTTGCACTCTTGATCGCGTGCCGACCGTCTCGACGTAAATAGATCGTATATTCTTCTGTACTCGCAACAACTTTCACGGGGATCTCCTTGCTTTCCTAACAAATTCTCTCGTTGCTTCAGGCGCGGCACTCTACGCGAATGAGCAATTGAGTCAATCGACAAATAAAGTACCCGCAAATCTCTCATATCCATATACCCAAGCATTCCAAGCTATTAGTCGCAATTAGGGGTATTTTGGTTACAATGCGCGCCTCTCTTTTCGGCCAGAAAATCAAAGTGAAACAACCACTTGGCACCAAAACAAGTCACGTCGTCCGCTTTGCAGGAGACTCCGGTGATGGGATCCAACTCCAAGGTCAGCAATTCACCGTTGCTTCGGCATTGGCCGGCCATGATCTTGCCACGCTCCCTGACTTTCCAGCTGAAATCCGCGCGCCTGCGGGCACTCGCTACGGCGTATCCGCTTTTCAAATTCAATTCGGTGGAGAGCGCATCACAACACCAGGCGATGCTCCGGATGTCCTAATCGCCTTCAATCCAGCAGCACTCGTGGTGAACCTCGACACCCTGGCACCACATTCGTTAGTCGTGGTCGACGAAAGTGCTTTTAGCGCACAGCGACTGAAACGAGCTGATCTCGCGAGCAACCCGCTTGACGACGGGACCTTAGATCACCACGAAGTCGTCCGCATCGACATTAGCCACATGACCATAGAGGCAGTGAAGCCTCACGGTCTCGGCACAAAAGACTCGCTGCGCTGCAAGAACTTCTGGGCACTAGGACTCGTGCTTTGGATGTTCGATCAACCACGGGAACCGACTCAGACGTGGATAAAGTCAAAATTCGGCAATAATGAACAAGTCCGCGACGCCAACTTAACCGCTCTCGATGCCGGTCACGCCTACGGCGAGACCGCGGAGCTTAGCCACATCCTAGATCAGGAAAGGATTCCAGAAGCTCCCCTGGATGCGGTTGAGTATCGCACCATCACCGGCGCTGAAAGCCTAGCACTGGGCCTGGTTGCTGCCGGGGAACTAGCCGACACGGAGTTAATGTTCTGCTCCTACCCGATCACACCCGCATCGTCTTTGTTGCATAACTTGGTTGGACTGGAGGATGCCGGGGTGGCCACCTTTCAAGCCGAAGATGAGATTGCGGCCGTCTGTGCGGCCATTGGCTCCTCGTACGCTGGTAAGCTGGGTGTTACCTCGTCTAGTGGTCCCGGTATCGCGCTAAAAGCTGAGGCGATCGGTTTAGGCGTCGCCACGGAGCTACCTCTCATCGTCGTCAACAGCCAACGTGCTGGACCGTCTACAGGAATGCCCACCAAAACGGAACAAAGTGACCTGTATCAGGCAGTATATGGCCGCAACGGGGATACCCCCCTGCCCGTTGTAGCGACCCGCTCGCCCGCGGACTGTTTTGACGCGGCCATCGAAGCCGTACGCATTGCGTTGCGTCACATGACACCGGTGATCCTACTGACGGATGGGTATATCGCAAATGCTTCCGAGCTCTGGCCACTGCCCGACCTAGAGACGTACCCCGACATCGAAACTCGCCGGCCCACGACAGAGGATTCCGGTTCCGTTTTTCAACGGAATCCCGCAACGCTCGCCCGCTTATGGGCTGCACCCGGCGACGAGCGTTTTGTACATCGCATCGGCGGCATCGAAAAAGACATCGATTCAGGCAATATTTCCTACGATGCTGCCAATCACCAGAGTATGACCAATTTGCGCACAGGCAAGATTGCCAGTGTCGCCGACTTCATAGACCCACAGACAATCGATCAAGGCCACACTTCTGGGCTTGCAGTGGTGGCGTGGGGCTCGACCTACGGTACGATCTTCAAAGCGGTCAAGGATGCCTTGATCGCCGGGTTAAACGTCGCGCACATACACATCAGACACATTAGCCCACTGCCACCCAATTTGGCTGAGTTGTTAGCAGATTTCGACACGGTGCTAATTCCAGAACTCAACAACGGCCAACTCGCAACGCTGATACGAGACCGGCTCTGCATTCCTGTCCAACAACTTAACAAGGTAACCGGCCAGCCGCTAACCGTTACCGAAGTTCGTGCCGCAATCGAACTGTACGCCACCCGACAAGAACAGAGTGCGGGATAACGAGGTCAAATTATGAATGCCCTAACCTTTAAAGACTTTGCAACCGATCAAGAGGTTCGCTGGTGCCCCGGTTGTGGCGACTACGCCATCCTCAAAAGCGTGCAACGTGCGCTCGCTGATGACGGGGCAGACCCAGCAAATACTGTGTTCGTATCAGGCATCGGCTGCTCTTCGCGTCTGCCCTACTACATTGAAACCTATGGCTTTCACACCATTCATGGTCGCGCGCCCGCCTTTGCAACCGGGGTGAAGCTCGCCAACCCAGAACTCGACGTTTGGGTGGTGACCGGCGACGGCGACGGCCTGTCGATCGGTGGTAATCATCTACTGCATGCACTGCGGCGAAACATCAACCTCAACGTGTTGCTCTTCAACAACGAAATCTACGGTCTGACAAAAGGTCAGTACTCGCCAACATCAAGGCCTGGCACCAATAGCCCGTCAAGTCCGGCCGGATCCGTTGAATCACCGATCGCACCCGGACGGTTCGCATTGGGTGCCGGCGCGACCTTTTTCGCTCGCTGTGTCGATATCGATCAAAAAGGCATGCCGGGGCTCTTCAACGCCGCGAAAGATCACCCCGGAACCGCTTTTGTCGAAATTCTGCAGAACTGCATCGTCTACAATAAAGATGTTTTTGATGACGTCGTGGCCAAGAAAAATGCACCCGACAACCAGATACTGGTACAGCATGGTAAACCGCTACTCTACGGTAAAGAGAACGATAAAGGCTTGATGCTCAACACCAAGACCCTGCAATTAGAGCCCGTAGTTTTAGGGACTGATGGTGTTTCGCTCAACGATATTCAGGTTCACGACGAAACCAACCCAACGCTCGCCCAGATACTCGTCGACATGGGCCCGGGGGCCCCCACAGCGATGGGCGTGATCCATCGCCGCACGGCACCTGTGTTCGATCAACAGTTTTGGGGGATCCGACCCAAGGCGCGCAAACAACAGGTCAACTCACTGCTGCGAACTGGAAACTTACTCGATAGGCGCTAACTTCGGCCTTTGCAAGAGATCGTCTAGGCGGCGCTCTCACATGATTCGGCATTCACCAGGCTCGCTGCGTTATCTGACGACAGGCTGGCGGCAAAACCGCCAGGCGTACTCAATTGTTCAGGCAACCTTGAACTTCTTCAGGCTCAGGCTACCCGTTAGGGGCAATAGTGTTGTTCCTCGCAGCTCGACGCCTCACTCGGGCGTTCTAACGTACGCGCACAACATAGGACATCAAGGTGCATCACGTTTATCGTTATGCAAACAGAAAACAGCGTAATCATCCTGCAGCGAACAGGGGCGCAGCAAACTGCGACTGACCACCATGCCAGGCGAGGAACACCATGAGCCGAGGCCCAGACAGTGCCGTTCTGAGCCCTCGGCCAGCACGCGCAGCGTGTCGATGACGTCCGGACTTGTTGTTGCGTCAAGCAACGTCGATTCTGAACCGCCGGGAACGAGCAAGGTGTGCAAGCGACCAGGCACCTAGAACAGTGCAGTGCCTTTAATCGCCAGACCTGCTAATCGCCAGACCTGCCGAACTCGTCACCCAGTCTTTCTCACCTGCAAAAACAAAGTGCAACCGGTAGGGCGGGCGCCTGAGGGGATGCAGTTGTTTCAGTTCGCACTAAATGAAGTGGCTCCGAGGGACCCGCCACATCGAACAGAGTTACGGCCTCGTATGGCAGAATGGCGACCTCCCGAGTTGGCACGGGCATACCATTCTGATCGGGCCTCGTTGCCGGCTCAGTGATCACTGAGTCCTGCTTTGGCAGTATACGACAGAACATGTCCGTATCTGCTATGGCCATATGTCATTACACTATCCAGACTTGATTCCACCGAAGGACGCCATGCAGATCTCCATGCTCATCTACCCCAACTTCACCGCACTCGATCTGTTCGGACCGTTGCAAATCTGGACGATGTTGCCAGATGCAAAGATCGAGCTGGTAGCAAAAGAGCTCGGACCATTGCCTACCGATACCCCCGCCAGCCTCATGCCGACACACACCTACGAGACGGCGAGTAAAAGCCCCGATATTCTGTTTGCGCCCGGCGGCACTGAAGGCACCTTCGCGATTATGGAGGATCGGGCGACCCTCGATTATCTGGCCGATACCGGAGCACGATCCGGTTGGATAACGTCTGTCTGCACCGGGGCACTAGTCATGGGCGCAGCCGGCCTGCTAAAGGGCTATCAGGCAACCACTCACTGGGCCGCTCTAGATCAACTCAAGAACTTTGGCGCAACGCCCGTGAAAGAGCGCTGGGTCATCGATCGCAACCGGGCCTCAGGCGGCGGTGTCACCGCTGGCATCGATTTTGGCCTGGCAATTACGGCCGAAATTGCTGGCGAAGAAGCGGCGCGAATGGCGCAACTGGCCGTGGAATACAATCCCCACCCGCCGTACAACTCGGGGCACCCCGATGTAGCGACACCCGAAACAGTGACTGCGGTGCTTGATCACTTTGCAGAAACCACCGCGAGATTGGCCACAACCGAAAAAACGTGAACACCCACACATTTTGTTACCCAATGTAACAAAATACTTGATTGTATCGCTTTGTTTTACTAAATTGCCCGGACCAAATTGGTCTGACCATCGTGGCAATACCAATTTGAAGAACTTATTGACTAACAAACGCGACTGCATGGATACGTAAATGGCCGGTAAGCACGATCAAATCGCTGCAAGTCTGATCAAGGACATTTTGTCTGGACATTATCGCGTTGACGAACGGCTACCATCGGAACGCGATCTTGCGGTGCGTTTTGATGCCAACCGAGGCGCCGTCCGTGAAGCCATGAAAAAACTCGAACAATTGAGTATCGCCGAGGTTAAGCCGGGCGGCGCGCGCGTTCTAGACCGCCGTGAAGCCAGCGTCGATGTAATCTCTCACATGCTCGATCAAGGGGATCTCCCGGACATGCGTCTCGTCGACCAAATCCTCGTGGTGGTTAACGGCTTGATGAGCGTCGCGGCAGAACAAACATTGGAACTTGCTCGTGACAAGGACATCGAGGCCATTCGCAAGATCGCCAATACTATGGCGGCCGGTATCGAGGATGAGAAAGTGCATACCCTCGCTCGTTTTGAACTCATGCAGGCCATTATGCTGGCTGCGAACAACCTACCCTTGCAACTCGTGGCCCGCTCGCTGTTCGAACAGTTTGCCCCACATCTCGGGGTAATGTCGCAATATGCCATTACCGACCATGAAGCCTGGGCAATTTTTGCCCGTCAGCTTGACCGAGCGCTCGAAAAACGCGATCTACCCGCCTTACGAGCATCGTTTACCGGCATATCAAACTTAAATCGTGAAACCATGATGCGGGCCTTCGAAGCTGCGCGCAATGGACTAGGTCTGGAGGCCACTTCATCATGATGCGCACATTGATCATCCCCGCCATCATCGTCATGGTATTTGTTTTTGGCGGCGCAACGCTAATGGCAACCGCGCCCGTGCTTGAACCAGCACCAATCGCGCCCGTCACGTCCACAGTCCGCGTGCAGACCGTCACACCAGAACTTGTGCAACTCAAAGTGCATTCACAGGGAACGGTCATGCCGTCCACCGAAAGTCAGCTAATCCCTGAAGTGTCTGGCCGTGTCGTTTGGATGTCCCCTAAGTTGGTCGCAGGAGGATACTTCGACGAAGGCGAACTGTTGGCGCGTGTCGACAAAATCGACTATCAAAATACGGCAGATCGAGCTAAAGCAACGTTGATCCGGGCACAAGCTGAACAGCAACACGCAAAGTTCGAGTTCCAACGCTTAAAGCGTCTTGAAGCACGCCGACTGACCTCAAGATCCCAACTCGAAAACGGTCTCCGCGCCTTACGTGTTGCGGACGCCGCGCTACAGGATGCCAACGTCAATTTCGACCAAGCGACGCAAAATGTCGACCGGACCGAACTGACCGCACCATTCACCGGTCTCGTGCGATCCGAAAATGTCGATATCGGGCAATTTATTTCTCGCGGCGCGCCGATTGCAACGCTGTATGGTAGCGATCTGTCGGAAGTCCGTTTGCCCATCGCTGATCGCCAGCTCGCCTTCCTCAACTTACCACCCACCCTCCGTGGTGAGTTGCCGGAAGAGCTCCAACCAACGGTAACGCTCACCACAGAGTACGCGGGACAAAAACTACAGTGGCAAGGCAAAATTGTCCGCACCGAAGCCGAGATCGACATCAGCTCCCGAATGGTGCAGTTGGTCGCACGGGTACCAAACCTAGATTCAGACACGCCTTTAGCGGTTGGTCTCTTTGTTGAAGCAGAAATCGAAGGCCTGTCCGCCGAGGACATCGTTGTTCTGCCGCGCTCTGCGCTGCGTAACGACAATCAGGTGCTAGTGGTCGACAACGAAAATCGACTACGTTTCAGGCCAATCGAGACCCTCCGCCTCTATCAAGACAATGTTTTAGTTGCTGGCGGCTTGGCAGCAGGCGAACGTGTCTGTGTCTCACCGATTCAGACACCAATCGATGGTATGACCGTCAACCCAATCCAAAACAAGGCGAGTTAGTGTTTACGCCCATTACATGGTTCGCGAACAATTCGGTCGCGGCCAACCTTTTGATGATTCTGTTGTTGCTGGGCGGTTTGTTCGGTGCTCTCACCACCAATCAAGAAGAATTCCCTAACTTTGATATCAAGGTCGTCAGCGTACAGGTGCCTTATCTTGGCGCTGCACCCGTCGAGGTCGAACGGGCAGTCTGCGTCCGCGTCGAGGAATCAATCGAAGGCCTCGAAGGCATAGACAAGCTGCGCAGTACGGCCACCGAAGGTATGTGCAGTGTCACTGCAGAACTTTTTGATAACGCCGACGCGACAGCGGTCTTAAACGAAGTGAAGAGTCGCGTCGATAGTATCAATAGTTTCCCTGTGGAGACTGAAAAACCCATCGTTTCAAAGATGACGATGGCGAGACGGGTCGTACAGATTGCAGTCTCAGGACACACGGACGAGCGAACCATCAAAGAGATCGCGCGCGAACTGAGAGACGAGATCGCAACGGTAGATGGCATCTCTCAGGTGGGTGTGGACTACATCCGCCCCTATGAGATTTCTATTGAAGTCTCTGAACTTGAATTGCGTCGCTACGGTATTACCCTAGAGCAAGTTTCACGCGCCATCAGCCAAACGTCACTTGATATGCCCGGTGGATCAATCAAGACCATCAACGGCGAGATCTTAATAAGGAGTACCGGACAGGCGTACTGGGGCGAAGAATTTGAAGACGTGGTCGTTGTCACAAAGAACGATGGCACACGCGTGACGTTGTCAGAGGTAGCAACCATTCGAGACACGTTCCAAGAAGGGGATCTGGCCGCACAATTCAACGGCGCACGTGCAGCGGTCGTCAACGTGGCCCAAGTTGGGGATGAAGACCTCATCCAAATTGCTGAGGATGTGCACAAGATCGTCGGCAAATATCGTCTAAAAATCCCTGAAGGAATCGTCCTTGATACCTGGATTGATGCCTCCAAAGACCTTGAAGAGCGAATGTCTGTCCTTACGCAGAATGCGGGTGGCGGGCTGCTTCTGGTTCTGGTCATTCTTGCCCTCTTTTTGAAATTTCGTCTTGCCATGTGGGTCGCTATCGGCATCCCCGTTGCCTTACTCGGGACGTTGGGAGCACTACCTTTTACCGACATCAACATCTCCACAATGACGGTGATGGCCTTCATACTTGTCCTTGGCATCGTCGTCGATGATGCCATCGTGGTCGGTGAACGTGTCTACGCTCACGAACAGATGGGTAAGTCGAACCTACAAGCTGCCGTCGACGGGACCTGGGAAGTCTCAGTACCCGTTATTTTCGGGGTTCTGACCACCATCGCCGCTTTCCTACCGCTCATTATGGTTGAAGGCCGCATGTCAGGTTTTTTTGCCCCAATCGGATGGGTCGTCATCTTCGCCCTCGCCTGCTCTATCATCGAGTCTCAACTAATCCTGCCCGCCCACCTCGCGAATCGAAAGCGTGACGAGCCTACAACCAAGGGCTCCAAAGCCTGGAACAAATTTCAAGGCAGTCTTGCACAGTGGCTTGAAGACGTTGCTGCACAGACTTACTTGCCATTCGTCGCCAAGGTACTGCGTTGGCGCTACGTGACCGCAGCAGTCTGCTTGGGTGTGTTGATCCTTGCTGTTTCTTTGATCATGAGCGGACGGGTGGTCTTCGGCTTTTTCCCATCTATTGAAGGCGATCGCGTCTACGCAAGCATTGAACTACCAGAAGGCATCGCGGCTAAAACAACCATGGACGCCGCGCGACGAATCGAGGTCGCGGCGCAGAACGTCAGCGACAAAATGACGTCTGAGATGGGACTTACAGCACCACTCATACGCAATGTTTTTTCCTCCGTTGGGCAAAATGCCGACCGCAACGGTCCGCCGCGTCCCGAGTCTGCAGGTCGCAGTAATATCGCCGAAATTGTAATTGACCTTGCTCCCCTGAGCGAGCGTGGCTATCTCAGCGCTAAAGATGTCGCCACACGCTGGCGCGATGAAGTCGGCGCGATCACAGATGTTGTAAAGCTTGCTTTCGATGCCGATCAGTATTCCGCCGGACGGCCGATCGAGTATCAACTGCAGGGCAAAGAAGTAGACCAACTCCGAATAGCCGCGGAATATCTCAAAGCAGAACTCGCCAGATACAATGGCGTCTTCGATATCACGGATTCTTTTCGATCCGGAAAACAAGAAATCCAACTGAGCTTACTGCCTGAAGCCCGGAACCTAGGTCTAACGCTTTCCGATCTCGCAAGTCAGGTACGGAGTGCGTTTTACGGTGCCGAGTCGCAACGCGTTCAGCGCGGCAAAGATGACGTGAGGGTCATGGTTCGCTTCCCGGAGGCAGAAAGGAAGTCAATTGGCAATCTAGAAGACATGTACATCCGAACACCGGATGGCAACCAAGTGCCATTTTACAGCGTTGCCAAGTTCGAGATTGGGCGGGGTTACTCCAAGATCAATCGAAAGGACGGTCGTCGCACGGTCACGGTCGATGCCGACGTCAATCGAACCGTCGTCGCACCAGAGGAAGTTGCCGAGAGTATACGGGTGGAGCTCATTCCTGAGTTTATGCGTCTTTACCCTGAAATAGATATCTCAATGGGTGGCGAACAGGAGGAACGAACGACGGCCCTTGGTGGCCTGGCTATCGGTTCACTGTTCTCTCTGGTCGTGATCTTCGGCTTACTCGCGATCCCGCTCAGAAGTTACCTGCAGCCACTAGTGATCATGAGTGTGATCCCATTCGGCGCAGTCGGCGCGATCGTTGGGCATTTTGTGCTCGGCCAGCAACTTATGTTCTTCTCAGCGCTTGGCATCGTTGCGCTGTCAGGGGTCGTTGTGAATGCTTCTCTAGTGCTAGTCGACTACGCAAATCGCCAAAGACGCGAAGGAAAAACACTTACCGAGGCTATCCTAAATGCTTGCCTCGTTCGCTTTAGGCCGATATTGCTTACCTCAGTCACGACATTCGTTGGTCTGATCCCGCTGATGTCGACCAGCACACCGACGACGGCCCCTTTCCTACCAATGGCGATCTCGCTCGCGTGGGGCGTATTGTTTGCAACATTCATCACCTTGTTACTCGTACCCTGCCTGTATCTAATGGTCGAAGATTCCATTTTCCAGAAAAATCGGTTGTTCGCATGGCTTGGCAACAAACCACCGCCTGAGATAACGGATCCGCTCATGCAGCCCAATAGTGGCGGCTAACACACCTGATCGTTTAAGCCTCGCATTAAAATCGCGCCGAGACTGGCATTGGCACGTCTGGCGACTTTCTTGGCCAGTCATACTGGCCAACGTCACAATACCTTTCGTCGGGTTGGTTGATGTATTTGTTATGGGCCGCAATCCGAACCCGGATTACATCGCCGCAGTCGCTTTGGGTGCCGCGATGTTCAGCGCAGTCTACTGGCTGTTCGGGTTTCTACGGATGGGAACAACGGGTCTAACGGCTCAGGCGTTCGGTCGCGAAGCAATCAGCGAAGTGGCGGCTATTTTCTACCGCGCATTATTTATTGCCGCCGCACTTGGCGCGCTCATCATCATCCTGCAATGGCCGTTAAAACGACTTCTGTTCGCACTGTTCGAACCCTCCAGCGAGATTGGTGAACTCGCACTCACCTACTACGACCTTCGCGTCTGGGGCGCACCAGGGCTGCTCATTCATTTGGTCGAGCTTGGCATATTGTTCGGTCTACAACGCATGGATTACACGCTGATTCTCTCGATCGGATTGAACGTGACCAATATCGTGCTCGATTACATTTTCGTCATGCTTTTCCAGCTTGATGTTTTTGGCGTCGCCCTCGGCACTGTAATCTCAGAGTGGTCAGCCGCAGTATTGGGCTTTTTTTTGGTGAGATCGGCCTACGGTCGATTCCACTACAAAAGCGGATCCCACAAGCTGCTCGACAGGCAAGCGCTGCGACAGTTCTTTCATTTGAGCAGCAATTTGGTTCTACGGACCTTCTTCGTGCAACTTCCGTTCTTTGCTGGCACCGTCCTTGCCACCCAAATCGGCGATCTGACGCTGGCGCTACATGGCGTATTGATGCAGCTATTTTTTGTGATGACCTATAGTCTGGATGCATTCGCGCACACGGCAGAGTCTCTCACCGGCTACTTTTATGGTGCGAAAAACCCAATCAATCTTCGGCGAGCATCGATCTATAGCAGCGCATGGGGCTTGTTATTAGCCCTGCTTACCGGGCTTACCTTCCTAACCTTTGGTTCTGACTTCGTTGCCATCATGACGGTCGCGCCAGAAGTCCAAAGCTTGGCGAATGAGTACATGCCCTGGCTTGCCCTCGCCCCGATCTTTTGCGTTTGGGCTTTCTTGCTCGACGGAATTTTCATCGGCACGACACACATTACGGCCATGCGCAACGCGATGTTTTTCTCGGCACTACTTTGGGCAATTGTGCTCTTCGCAACATTCGAGACATGGCAGTATCACGCGGTTTGGTTTGGCATGAACCTGTTCATGTTGACCCGCGCCCTGCTTCTCTTTCGCAGTTATCCAGAAATCGAGCGAGCAGCCGTGGACCCTGCACTGTAAACTTTCTGCCGTCTATTTTTTGGAACACCAACATGGCGACAGCACGGCAGAACAGCTCAAGCGCGAGCTCCAAGGCGAAAAAGAACAAAACCCTGCGAATCGGCTTCATCGGTACCGGGGGCATTGCCGACCTGCAGCTACGCCTACTGGCAAAAAGAAAGGATGTTGTCGTAACCGCGCTATCAGACGTCAACCAAGAAACACTGGCAAGGCGACAAAGCGAACTACCCGACACGCAATGCTACAGCGACTATAAGGCCATGCTGAGCAGAGAGAAGTTGGATGCCGTCAGCGTATGCACCCCTAATATTCTACATATGCAAGCGACCATTGATGCGCTTCGCGCGGGCAATCATGTCCTGTGCGAAAAGCCACTGTCGATGACGGTTGCTGAAGCTCGCAAGATGCTCGCTGCGGCAAAATCTGCCCGGAAAAAATTAGTCATCGGCTTTCAATATCGTTATGACCCGAGAACCCAATACTTGCGCCAGGCAATGGAAGAGGGTCAGTTTGGCAACATTCTCTACGCTAGAGTCCAAGCGATGCGCCGCCGCGGCATTCCAAATTGGGGTGTCTTTGGACGCAAAGAGCTTCAGGGTGGTGGTCCCCTGATTGATATCGGTGTCCACGTTCTGGAAATGACCCATTACACAATGGGCGCACCCACCCCTATATCTGCTTCGGCAGACATGTTTACTTATCTAGGCAACAAGCCTTCCGGTGGTATCCAGTCAATGTGGCCCAACTGGGATCACGAAACGTATACGGTAGAAGATCTCGCGGTAGGCCGCATTCGTTTCGACAATGGCGCGGTTCTACACATCGAATCAGCTTTCGCCGCCCACGTGCCGGACCCGAGCCTGATGAACTTCCAACTGATGGGCGACAAAGGGGGGGCCACCTGGTCGCCAACCGTCATTTTTACCGACGAGGCCGGTCATATGGTGAATAAAGAGCCTGCATGGCTCGCTGATACCGCATTCGACAAGGTCTTTGCGCGAAAAATGAATGGATTTGTTGACCACGTACTCTATAACAAACCAACCATCGCTCCAGCGACTGACGGACTTAAAGTCCAGGCAATGTTAAATGCACTTTATGCCAGCGCTGACAAGAACGGCAAAGAAGTTGCAATCAAACTCTGATTCAGTTTTGGTTCAGCTGCCGCGTCCTACCCTAGAACTGGGTAAAATTGACTACGAGTACATGACTAATTTTTTCACCGTTAACCGATTATTACTTCTGATTATCGTATCCCTAGCGACGATGGGGTGTGCAACTCAGCCGATTATCGACACGCAGGGTAAGTCGATGGCGCAATACGAACAGGACCTTGCCACCTGCAGAACGGTTGCCAAACAAGTTCGCTCTGGTCAGAAAATTGCCGTCGGCGCCGCTGTAGGCACGGTTGTCGGCACCGCTCTAGGTGCCGCCGTCGGTAACAGCGAAAGCGCGCAACGCGGCGCAAGTGCAGGCGCGATGACGGGTGCCGTGAAAGGAGGTGAGCGCGCACGCAACGAACGCCAGAGGGTGATATTCAATTGCCTGCGAAACCGCGGCTACGCAGTCCTGAACTAACCGCACTAGTGCCTTCCCCAACCAAAACCGGTATCATCGCGGGTCTTCAATTGAATTACTAACCGGGGGGAAACATGGCAGAAGCCGTTTTGGAGAACCCAGATCTGTTTGATCTGACCATGTCCAGTCAAGCGGAACCGCTACTGGATGCTGTAAAAAAGCACATTAAAGACAACGTCGCACCAATCTCTGAAGAGTTCTACGCGCTAGAGAAGAACAAGACTGATCGCTGGTCTTGGCACCCACGCCAGCTCGAATTACTCGGCGGCGCTAAGCAGAAAGCCAAAGACAGCGGACTGTGGAACTTCTTTCTGCCTGATGCCGATACAGGCGAAGGTCTTAGCAACCTAGATTATGCATTCATCGCCAATGAGCTCGGGAAGTTCCCACTCGCGTCAGAGACACTTAATTGCTCTGCACCTGACACAGGCAACATGGAAGTGCTGGAACGCGTCGGTACGCCAGAGCAGAAAGAGCAATGGTTGAAGCCTCTGCTTAATGGTGAAATCCGTTCTGCATTCGCCATGACCGAGCCTGCGCTGCCCTCTTCAGATGCAAAAAACATCTCAACGAGTGCCGTTCT
>JAQWQN010000238.1 GCA_029244465.1 Pseudomonadales bacterium | reverse complement strand
ATCAAGCTCAGATCGATAAGAACGGTTTGCATCAAGTGCTTAGCAACCTGCTAACGAATGCCAGTGAAGCTACAGCCAGTGGTGGCACTGTCACTTTGGCATTTAGCCATCAACACTTTCGTAATGATGTGTCTGGCTTTGAAATCAGCGTGGGCGATACAGGTGCGGGACTCCCTGAGTCAGTATTAGCTGATCTCCGGGGAAAGAAGGAAACGATCAAGGGCGGCGGCCACCAAGGCATTGGACTCTCAGTTGTTTACCGCCTTGTTGCGGAAATGGGTGCGGAGCTGGATTTACGTACCAGCTCGAAAGGTACTTTGTTCAGCCTCTTTCTCCACACTGACGAATAAACCAATGACCATTGCAGTCGGTCTGAGCCTGGATTAGGGTGCGCTTTCAAAAAATCATAAATGATAAGAGCACATAAGAGGCGATCGCATGAGTAACGTTCGAGTTGGATTCTCTTGGGAGGATCCACTATTCCTAGATTCACAGCTCACCGAAGAAGAGCGCATGGTCAAAGACAGCGCGCACGATTTCGCGCAGGACCGCTTGATGTCCAGAGTGTTAATGGCTAACCGCAATGAGACTTTCGATCGGGAGATCATGAATGAGTTTGGCGCGCTCGGTATGCTTGGAGCAACCTTGCCCGAGAAGTATGGCTGCTCCAATGTTAACTATGTTTGCTATGGACTTATGGCACGTGAAGTCGAGCGTGTTGACTCTGGTTACCGTTCAGCAATGAGTGTGCAGTCGTCTTTAGTGATGCATCCGATCCATGCTTACGGCAACGAAGCCCAGCGAGAAAAGTACTTACCTAAACTTGCGACGGGCGAGTGGGTTGGCTGTTTTGGACTCACTGAACCAGACCACGGATCTGATCCAGGAAGCATGGTCACCGTTGCGAAACCAGTCGACGCTGGGTACGTTTTGAATGGCGCGAAGATGTGGATTACGAATTCGCCGATCGCTGACCTAGCTGTGGTTTGGGCAAAACTGGAGGGTGAAATCCGCGGTTTCGTTGTGGAGCGCGAATTTAAAGGTTTTAGCACACCAAAGATCGAAGGAAAGATGAGCCTGCGGGCATCTGTTACTGGTGAGATTGTTTTGCAGGATGTGTTCGTACCCAAAGAGAATCTCCTTCCAGAAGGCCGAGGGCTTGGCGGTCCTTTCGGGTGCCTAAACAGAGCACGATACGGTATCGCATGGGGAGCGATGGGCGCCGCGGAAAGTTGTTGGCATGCAGCCCGTACCTACACGCTCGAACGAACACAATTTGGACGACCACTGGCGGCCACGCAATTGGTGCAAAAGAAACTGGCGGACATGCAAACTGAAATTTCTCTCGGCCTGCAAAGTTGTTTGCGCATGGGCAGAATGTTCGACGAAGATGCGCTTCCCGTGGAAGTCATTTCATTGATGAAACGCAACAATTGTGGCAAAGCATTAGAAATTGCCCGTGTAGCTCGAGATATGCATGGCGGCAACGGTATCTCTGATGAGTTTCACGTCATTCGTCATGTGATGAATTTGGAAACTGTAAACACCTACGAAGGCACGCACGACATTCATGCGTTAATCCTTGGCCGAGCACAGACGGGCATACAGGCATTCACGAGTTAGAAGCGAAAACGGTTCAGTCAAAGTGATATCAGAGAGATATCGCTTTGTGGAGATTTCCTGGAAGTTCGGCGGAATATGGCCCGTACGGATTGCTCCTGGCTGATCCGCAAACTATGGTCGAACGTCACAACTAATACAAAATGGTTCTGGGAGTGTGTGATGATTCGACTACTTGTGGCTGATGATCAACAGTTATTTCGAACCGGTCTGATTCGCGTTTTCGATGATGTGCCGAATGTTTCAATTGTCGGCGAAGCTGCAACAGGAGAGGACACGGTTGCATCCGCTCGAAGTTTAAAACCGGACATCATTCTTATGGAGATTCTGCTGGGTGGCATGGGAGGGCTCGAAGCGACACAAAGAATCGTTCGTTTTGAACAAGCTCCTCGCGTGATTGCGCTCACTCATTGCGTAAATGCACCCTATCCTGCCCAGATGCTGAAGGCTGGCGCACGCGGGTATCTATCGAAGAATGTGAATCAGGCAGAGCTGCTTCTGGCTATACGCCGAGTATTTGGCGGTCAGCGCTATGTGTGTCACGACGTCGCTCAAGAATTGGCGAGTTATGCCTACGAGATGCATGTCGATAGTCCGTTCGATGTCTTATCAAATAGAGAAATGCAGATCATGACGATGGTCGTCAACTGCCAGAAAGTTAGTGACATATCCATCCACCTGCATCTATCGCCCAAGACGGTGAACAGCTACCGCTATCGAATATTTGAAAAATTGAAGATCTCGAGTGATGTCGAGCTTGCGCTATTGGCCGTACGACACGGGATGGTGCCGGGGTGTGGCGTGCCTAAACAAGCAAAACAACATCCACTCTCAGCGGAAGGGATTGCCACACATGATACGCGTCGCAAAGCCGTATGAGCTTAACGCTCTCTATCGCTGTACACGCTGTCCTCGTTTGGCGACACATGCTGGCGAACTGAGGCAGATTTACCCCAACTATCACGCTCGACCTGTTTCCGGATGGGGGCCAAGGAATGCAAAAATCTTACTCGTTGGTTTAGCGCCTGGACTACATGGCGCATTTAAAACGGGATTTCCTTTCGTCGGGGATGCAAGTGGCAACTTCTTATTCGAAGCATTGCATAATTTGGAGTTAGCCTCTTCAACTCACCCTGACCAAGCCCGTCTGAGCAACGTACGCATTACCAATGCCGTGAAATGCCTACCCCCGGGGAATGCTCCCACTGGTATAGAAGTAAATAACTGTCTCGGGTTTTTAGCCGCGGAACTCATAGCCCACGCACCGAGGCGCCGGCGATTGCCGAGGGCAATCGTTTCTTTGGGCGGTGTCGCACATCGTGCGGTTACGAAGCTTCTCTTCCAAAATCCGCAAACGATTTCCACACAGGTTTACCCGTCGCAGAACATTCAACCAGGCGTATTCAAACATGGCGTGGCGCAGTTGGTTGCACCGAATTTACTTCATGTCGCGTCATTCCATCCAAGCCAACTCAACGTAAACACGGGCCGCATCACGCAAGCGATGTTGCGTGATGCGCTCTCTATTGCTGCCGAATTCGTGGCCACGAAATGACCTAATTTTCGAGGTAAACGACACTGGTGTTGCGCTATAGTGCGCGCATGGCCGATACGAGCTTTAACATTGAAGAATATTTGCAATCGCTCTCTAAGAAGCCAGGAGTCTACCGCATGTTTGGCGGTGACGGAGAGGTCCTTTATGTCGGTAAAGCGCGCAATTTAAAGAATCGTGTAACCAGCTATTTTCGCGCAAGCGGGCTGCAAGCTAAAACGATGGCGTTGGTTGCGAAAATAAGGCGGATAGAAGCCACGATTACGGGCAGCGAGACAGAAGCACTGCTGTTAGAGCAGAGTCTGATCAAGGCGTTGCGCCCGCCCTACAACATTGTTTTGCGGGATGATAAATCTTACCCGTATATCTATCTCACCGGCCACGCAGAGTACCCGCGACTGACTTTTCATCGCGGTGCTAAGGCCAAAAAGGGCAAGTATTTTGGACCGTTCCCGTCCGCCTATGCGGTGCGCGATAGCCTTAATATTCTGCAAAAGGTTTTCCAACTGAGAAACTGCGACGACGCCTATTTCAAGAATCGTTCCAGACCCTGCTTGCAACATCAGATTCGTCGCTGCACGGCGCCGTGTATTGGCGCGATCAAGGCCGAAGAGTACCAACAAGATGTCGAGCTAGCGGTTATGTTTCTAGAAGGTAGGAGCCAAACCGTACTCGATATTTTCAAGCGCAAAATGGAACTAGCATCGTTCGACTTAGAGTTTGAAAAAGCTGCGCGCTATAGAGATCAGATTACACATCTGCGCAAAGTCCAAGAAAACCAGAACGTGCATGGTGCGGCAGGCGACGTTGACATATTTTCGTTGGTTGCCGATCAAGGGGCTTATTGTGTCCAAGCGGTATTTATTCGAGCCGGGCGCATGCTCGGTAATCGCACATTCTTTCCTAAGAACGAGCTCGAGATAGACGATGGCGAGGTCTTGAGCGCATTTCTTTCTCAGTACTACTTCGCAACTGGCGGACGTGACATCCCGAAAGACCTGATCATCTCTCACGGATTTGAAGATGTTGCGCTGCTGGCAACGGTGCTGACAGAATCTAGTGGTAGGAAGGTGGCGGTTAGACACCTGGTTCGTGGGCAACGGGCACGTTGGCAAAATCTCGCGCATGAGAATGCGCTAATTAGCCTGCAAAACTATCTCTCAAACAAGCGAAACATGTTTGGTCGCTTTGTGGCTCTCCAAGAGTCTCTCGCTCTGGAGGATTTGCCTCAACGAATGGAGTGTTTCGATATCAGCCACACAATGGGAGAGGCAACAGTCGCCTCCTGTGTGGTATTTGATACTAACGGTCCGCTGAAATCCGATTACCGCCGCTTCAATATAGAAGGCGTGGTGGCGGGGGACGATTATGGTGCTATGGAGCAAGCGCTGCGGCGTCGATACCGACGCGTACGACAAGGTGAATTTAAAATGCCCGACTTACTGATTATTGATGGTGGCAAGGGCCAGCTGAATCGAGCTCACGATGTGCTGAAAGAACTCGGAATTACAGAGCTTCAAGTGCTGGGCATCGCAAAAGGACCAGACCGAAAAGTTGGACTTGAGCGATTCTTCCTTGGCCGTACCGAGGTGCAGATGGACGGTAGTTCAGCGGGCGCGCACTTGTTACAACACATACGAGACGAAGCTCACCGTTTTGCGATCACGGGTCATAGGCAACGTCGATCGAATAATCGTAGTCATTCTCCTTTAGAGTCCATTCCGGGAATAGGGCCGAAGCGGCGTCGCGAACTACTTACACATTTTGGCGGGCTAGCGGGTATCAAAGGGGCGAGCATGCAAGAGATTGCAAAAGTACCTGGCATTAACGCCCATATTGCTAAACAGGTGTATGATGCCATGCACGCCTAGCTTGCCTTACTCATACTGCGCTCACGTCTGACAATGGAGTCAACACACCATGCCTAGTGGTCCGATGTCGCTTCCCAACGTCATCACTTTAGCCCGCATCCTGCTGATACCTGTTTTCGTACTCACTTATATGGGGCCGTGGGCTTGGAGCTATCTCGCGACTGCAGTTCTATTTGGCTTAGCCGCAGCGACTGACTGGCTAGATGGCTATCTAGCACGTCGTCTCGATCAAACGACTCGGTTCGGCGCGTTCCTTGACCCCGTTGCAGACAAGTTGATTGTGGTCACGGCACTTGTTTTGTTAATCGCGCATCACGCGAGTATTTGGCTAACCCTGCCCGCGCTAGTCATTGTTGGTCGAGAAATCGTTATCAGCGCGCTGCGGGAGTGGATGGCAGAGATGAACCTCTCTGTGGCAGTCGCCGTGAGCCTTCTGGGCAAAATAAAAACGACGCTTCAGATGGTCGCGATTGCTGTTCTATTGGCAAACCCACCGGAGCCCGACTCAGTTTGGGTGATGATTGGATACGTCCTGATCTATGTCGCAGCGTTCATGACATTGTGGTCAATGTCGGTCTATCTCGCCGCCGCATGGCCCATGCTGCGTGATTCATCTCAAAAGGGCGTAAAATGATAAATATAACAATAGCTTATCCACTATATTAAATTCTATTAATTACCCAGTAGCTGTTGATCTCTAATAATTCGATCCAGTAGCGCATCCTGTTCTGGGTTCGGTCTGTAGCCTGCTTTAAGTCGCTTCTTGACGTGTACCGCCGCAGATGTAAAACCGTCGTTTAGTGGGATCGAGCAATCCCAACCGCCTATCGCCGCACTGACCTGAGAGTTATCAAATATAATCGAGTTCGCTTTGTCACCCAGCAGCG
>JAQWQN010000235.1 GCA_029244465.1 Pseudomonadales bacterium | reverse complement strand
CTGTTCAAGCTCTTTATCGAAACTATAGGAATACTCAACCGTCGGGATATCACAGCGCGCACCCGGGTATCGGTTCCAATACCAGGTTCCACCTACGTCGTCGCCTTGTTCCAGAACCGTGTAGGTCATAGCCAACTGACGCAATTTAATGCTGAGGTACATCCCAGAAAAACCAGCGCCTACAACAACAACATCGAGCATTTTTTTGGGGTCCGTCACGCTTTCTTAACCTTCGCTTTCACTTTTGGCACAACTTCGGTAAACAATTTTTCTAAACTCTGAGACATCTGCTCTGCACGCAAACCGGGCGGCACGGCCATACTCACGATGTCGGTCATGCCAAACTTCTCGATAAAAGCGACTAGTTCTTCCACACAATGGTCTACATCGCCGACAATCCAAGTCTGTGGCACGGGTTCGCCGCCGTGTCCAAAGCCCTCACCACTTTCTTCGAAGAAACGGTTATAAAGGGCCATCCGATATCGCTCCGCTGCCCGAACCATTGGCCAATCGCGCTCCTTATCGTCCGTCACAAGAATGCTACGAATAATACCAACTCGTTTGTCACTGGTCTGGCGACCCGTTGCCTCGAGCGCCTTAACCCAGGGGTCAAACGAGCCTGCCTTCAAGCCTTGTGGCAGAAAATTCGTGTCGTATTTCGCCGCCCGCAGGGCACCCGCTTCTGACATGGCCGCAATCCACAAAGGCGGACCACCTGCTTGGACATAGCCAGGCGTAATCTGCACATCCTCAAACTGCCAGCGTTTACCCTGGTAACTGAACTTTTCGCCCGTAAAACAACGTTGTAGAACTTCAATTCCCTCATTCATCAACGACACCCGATTTTTGACCGGAAAACCAAAACCTCTGAACTCGTGCGGCGCATAACCCATGCCCAGACCAACTTCGACTCGGCCTCCAGACAGGTTGTCTAAGACCGCGAGATCTTCGGCAAGCCGGACCGGATGATTAAACGGCATAAGACAGATATCTGTGCCGAAACGGACGTTGGTTGTCAGCGCCGACATCGCACCGGCGACGGGTATCCAACTCGGTAGATACCCGTCGTCTACAAAGTGATGTTCCGTAAACCAAACCAAGTCACAGCCAATCGAATCGAGCCATTGCACCTGATTCATTATGTCTGCATACAACGCTTGATCACTCACCCCTGAGTCGGGTGGATTACGAAAGTCGTAGCTGACTCCGATTCTAACGTCCGGCATATTGTCCCTCCTAAATAATCTTACTCGTCCTACAAGCAGAAGCTGCACGCAGATTTCTCTGCTGCCTTACGTTTGCTTTGCAAAACCTTCGTCTACGCGTTATACAACCTCTACGCCACTCGAGACACCACTATGGAAGCCATCGCAGCGCCGCTAATTGTTCTCGCTGATCTCTGGGCAATCGTACGTACCTTGCGCAGTGACGCGAACACCCGGCAGAAAATCCTGTGGGTCGCAATCGTCCTCTTACTGCCTTTCATCGGCGTTGTCGCCTGGATCCTGTTCGGCCCGAGCTGAAGCACCTTAACTCGAACCGGCTAGGTAAGCTGGTCAAATTTAGTGGTTCCACCACGCTTGGTCACTGAAAGCACGGAGATCCAGCTCGTGCGTCCAGACCGAACGATGTTGATGCGCAACATGCAGATAGGTATCCGCAATTTTCGCTGGCAACATTAGCCCGTCGTGTTCCATACCCCTGGTTTCACGCAACTCTTGAAAGCGCTCAGCACCCAGCATCTTGCCAAGCGTATCGGGTGCGTCGACCGCGCCGTCTATGAGTATGTGTGCCACGTGGATCCCTTGCGAGGCAAACTCAGCATTCAACGACTGGCAAAGCATGCGACGTCCACCCATCGCAGCGGCATGTGAATGTTGGCCTTTGTTACCACGTACCGCCGCAGTGGCCGAGGTCACCAAAATCGCGCCTTTGCCTCGCTCTACCATTTTTGGCGCGACCGACGATGCAACGCGAAAAAGACCAAAGCAGGCCATTCGCCAGCCAAGCTCAAATGCCTTATAGCTTGTACCGGCCAAAGACCGGTCGCCAATCTGAGCACCAAGATTAAAAACCACGACCTCAATCGGACCAACATCCGCTTCCACGGCAGCAACCCGCTCTTCGATCGCGCCGTCATCTATGGCATTGAGCAGATGCCCGCTTGCTTCATTGCCATCTTCATGTATGGCGCCGACTAAGCGATGCAATCCCTCTTCGTCACTGCGACGACATAGGACTGAGTGGTATCCTTCTTGCGCAAAACGACGCCCAACTGTACCGCCAATGCCAGCACCAGCACCTATGACTAAACAAACTGGTTTCATTTATGGGTCCCCAACTAAATTTTGTAACGCCTAGCATAGCCGAAAGACATGACAGAACAGAAACCATTGCGCTACGACGCTTTCAAAGCCAAAGCCGAAAAGCTGCTTGATTCGCCGCTGCGCTTACAGAAACTGCTGGCCCAAGCGACGCACAAACTCGCGGCGCAAGGCAGCCACGGCATCAAAGAGGCAACGGACGACCTAGGCACGGCCCTGGCACTGATCAACGCCTGGATCGCCGGCGAGTATCGCGAGGTCAGCAACAAAACCCTCGTTGCTGTCATCGCCGCAGTGGTCTACTTCGTCGTGCCGCTAGATGTTATTCCGGATTTTATTCTAGGTTGGGGCTTGATCGATGACATCGCCGTCATCGGCTATGTTTTCGGGCAAGTCCAAGTAGAGATTGCAGCATTCCGTGCGTGGCAAGTTGGCGACTCGCCAGGCGTTGCAGACCGTATTGATGTCGATATAGCGCAAGAACCCGGAAACAAACAAACTTAGCGAAACTGTTCATCTATCTGAACTTGCAGCGCGGCTCGCACTTCAGCCGCCTGCGCAAACAACGCTTCCCGTACATTAGTCGCGCGCTCGGTTACAGAAAATATTTCTTCTTCACTCAGGCCAGCCGCACCGAGCACCTCTGCATTACCTTCCCCGAGTAGAGGCGGATTGCCTTTGGGAGAACCCGGCGTTTCGCTGAGTGTGACCAGATTGCCGACGGTCTTCTTGGCACCAACACCAGGCACGTCGACCTGTGTGAAATAGTTGTTCTGGATACTTTGCGGATCTTCCAGAACCTCTTTGTACGTCCGGACACGTTCCCAAATGACTTCTGGCTGACTACGGAGGAAGGCATCCCATTCTAAAGCGGTCTTAGTTTTAAAGCCTGCCGCCAAACGGCTCCGAATCTCGTCACTGTCTGTCTCTGACAATCCCTCTCCCAATCGTTGTCCTGGCATCTGCAATCGCGGATCAATGGCAAGATCTGGCACATCGGCAAATAAGCAAAGTGCATCCCAAGCCTCCAAATCCATACTCGTTGCAATGAGAATCGCACCTCCGTCACTCGTCTCATAGACGCCATAAGGGCCTTCGATATTGGGATGATGACTGCCGCCACGAGTCAACTCATGCTCGGTCATACTGACGTGAGTCAGCTCCCATTGTTGTAGCCACAATTGTGTGCCAAGTGCGCTTGTCTGGACGCGTTGCCCACCGGCTCCACGTTCGCGCGCCAACAGCGCAGTCACGATACCAAGGGCTAGGTGCATTGCCCCACCGGTATCACCAACAATCGCTCCAGGTACGTGCGGTTTGCTGTCAGATGAACCGGTCATAGAGACTAAACCACCACGAGCAATCGCCGCGCCATCGAGCATGGCTTTGTCCGCATCTTCCCCGACCGGGCCAAAACCGTTCACGGATCCGTACACCAGGTCCGGATAAGCTAAATGAAGGGTGTCGTAGTCAAGACCCAGTTTCACTAGAGCAGGCGCTCGATAGTTGGTGAAGAAGACATCGGCATCCCGCAACAACGCGTGCATCGCACGCATACCCTCTTGCGTCGATAGATCCAGGCACACAGAGCGTTTTCCGCGATTCACAGCGACGAATTGAGCCCCCAACGTACCTTCCGGTAAGGTGTTGTTTTTGTTGCGACCGTAGCGACTTGCATCGCCAACGGGTGGTTCTACTTTGATCACGTCGGCACCCATATCTCGCAGATACAGGCCTGCCGCAGGCCCTTGTACGGCGATGGCGAGTTCCAGAACTTTAATACCGGTCAGGGGCTCCATCGAGCACCTCCCTCCTCAATCGATGAGGGCAGGGTACTGAACTTGAGGGACAATGACTACGTCAGGCTGCGGCTTAAAGCATCATGCTGAGCCTGAGCGTTGTTAGGCAGGCCATGCTTCCTTAACGAATTTGGCCTTGTCAGCGTCTCAGTGCTTCCTCCGCCAGCGGTGATAGAGACCGAGCGACGGCCAGGTCGGCCTCGCCTGAGCGTTGTGGCGTGGCCTGCAAGCAGAGTGCTGCGGCGAATGGATCGACTCCGTCGAACACCGGTCGCGTACCACAACGGTTCTAGAATACGTCGAAATGTCATACGCTACAGGCTCTGCAAGCAACAGTATGCAAGGAAACGTATGACAGACCGACTAGCAGGCAAAGTGGCGCTGATTACCGGTGGAACCAGCGGTATTGGTGCCGCAACAGCAGAGCTTTTCATTGCTGAAGGCGCTCAGGTGGTAATCGCGGGTCGTTCCGAAGAAAAAGGGCAGGCTTTGGCCGACGCCCTCGGCGATCGAGCGATTTATCTCAAGTGTGATGTAACTCAGGAAGCCGATATCGCCGCGACGGTCGCGGCTGCCAATGAGACCTTCGGCCGCCTCGATATACTCTTTAACAATGCCGGTGGACCGGTTGGCGCACCGATCGATAAGCTCAGCCAGGAGCACATCGACTACGGCATGAAACTGTTACTTTCCAGCGCAATTCTCGGCACTCGCTATGCCATCGAACCCATGAAGGCCAGTGGTGGTGGTGTCATCATCAACAACTCAAGCGTAGCCGCTCTCCGTTATCGTCAGGGCGACATCCTCTACTCGTCGTTAAAAGCTGGCGTCACGCATTTCACCAAGATTGCTGGTATTGAGCTCGCACCGCACAACATTCGGGTGAACTGTATTTCCCCCGGGGCGATCGCGACGCCTATTTTTTACGGCGGTTCAGGCAGAGCGAATACCCTGACGGATGAAGAAAACGCACGGAAGATGGCAAAGCTCGAAAGCAATCTCGCCAAAGCCGTACCGCTTAAGCAAACAGGCCTCGCTTCTGATATTGCGGAAGCGGCCCTTTACCTCTCCAGTGACGCTGGCCGCTTTGTAAACTGCCACGATCTGGTGGTCGATGCGGGCAGAACCGCTATGTTCTACGAGCCGAACGATTAGGGGCGCCAGCGAACCAGAACCATGCCAGCAGCGCTGCGCCGAACAAGATACCACCGTTCAGCACAAACGCCGCCGTGGGTGCAACATACTCATATAGGACACCTCCAACCAGTGGTCCAAGGGCGGCGCCGGCGCCAGCTGCGCCTTCCTGGAAACCGATGATCCGCCCCCTTGCAGCGTCCGGCGCTAGATCCGCAACCAACGCACTCACGGCAGGACTCGCCATCGCCCAGCCGACGGAAAACAATATATAGGAAGTGCCAACCAGCACGACGCTCGGCCAGAACGGCAAGGCGATCGATACGGCCGCTGCAAAGGCAATCCCAACCGCAATAACGCGACCGCGGCCGAGACGATCCGACCACTCGCCTGCGTAACGAGGCAAAATCGCAAAGACAATACCGGAGGGGAAGAATACCCAAGCGAGCACCAACATAGGCAAATCAAATTTGTTTTTAAGATAAAGCAGATAAATAGGCTCTATCAGTGCAGAGGCAAAACCTGTCAAAAACACAAGTATGAACACTCGTCGCAGTGCCGGTGTCAAAGTCCATTCCACATTGACTGAGGGAGCAGCTTCACGGGTTTCACCAACCCGGCAAAGAGACCATAACAATGCCACAGCACTGAGCACGGCGTAGCCAGCAAACGCGATAGGCCAGGCGTCCTGCAAGGGCATGAATCCAAGCAGCGTAAATCCGTAGAAGGCACCAATCAGGCTGCCGCGTACCGACGTCGTGGTCAGGCGTCCCATTGCAACGCCGCGGGTGGTGTCGTCGTTCAAATCCGCAACCATCGTGCGCGCGGTGACCCACATGAAAGAGGCACCGAGCCCTTGCAAGAAGCGGGCGACATACAACCCGGTCACCCCTTCTGTTTGCGCGAACACCGCCATCGCAGCGACGTAGAATGCGAAAGCAAGCACGAAAAACCAGCGTCTTCCCATCCGATCCAAACCAATGCCAATCAGTGGTCTAACCACTACAATTGTTCCCATAAAAGTGGCGTACGTGCCGCCAATCATCACCGCATCCAAGCCAATCTCATCCGCATAGATTGGCAATCCGAAGTTTAAGAAGGCAAATGAGGCCGACCCCAGGAAAATGGCCGGTAGGAAGGAAACCAACATTGTTGCTAGATACTTGCGTTTACATCACAGGGACTATGTCACACTAAAAAAACCTTCAGGTATAGTCTCGTATCACGGAGGTACTCTATGACAACAGTATTGGTGGTCGGCGCAAGTGGTCTTGTAGGCACGGCTGCGGCCAACTCATTCATTGCAGCAGGCTGGGACGTCATCGCGGCTTCGCGCCGGTTTCCTGAACTCATCCACGGCTCCTTTAACCATGTCTCTCTGGATCTGACGGACCGAGCAGCTTGCCAAGTCTTCGCTTCCTCTCGCAGCGATATCACCCATGTCGTTTATACCGCCGTGTTTGAATTGCCCGGTTTGGTCGCTGGGTGGTCTGACCCACTGCAAATCAAGACGAACGATCAGATGCTGCGTAATCTCATGGAACCGCTTGTCGAGCACAACAACCTCGAGCACGTCACGTTGCTACAAGGCACCAAGGCCTACGGCGGCTCTGTAAAACCTATGCGGGTGCCTGCTCGTGAATCTCAGACGAGAGTCGACCACCCCAATTTCTACTGGCAACAAGAAGACTATCTGCGCGACAAATCCGCTTCTGCTCATTTCGCAGTCACCCGATTCAGACCGCAGCTCATCGTTGGACCGAATCACGGCGTCGTTATGAATTTGCCACCTGTGATCGGGGCATATGCAGCACTCCGGCATGAAGCCGGGGAGTCCTTCAGCTATCCAGGCGGCGCAGATTGGGTCTGGGAAGCCGCAGACACGCGCCTCGTCGGAGACGCTTGCTTGTGGGCCGCCGATAACAAAGTCTCTCACGGGCAGACCTATAACTTAACCAACGGTGAAGTATTTCTCTGGCGAGACATGTGGCCCGCGATAGCTAAGACGCTAGGGGTCGTGATGGGTCCTGACGAACCAACCGACATGGCGAACTACATGGAAGAAAAAGAAGGCGTTTGGGCTGAGATTGTGCGCAAGTACGATCT
Source organism: Pseudomonadales bacterium (assembly GCA_029244465.1). GTDB lineage: Bacteria > Pseudomonadota > Gammaproteobacteria > Pseudomonadales > Azotimanducaceae > UBA4421. The sequence continues at coordinate 1,968 of JAQWQN010000235.1, read as the reverse complement.
CAAACGGACTACGTTGAAAGAAATTGTCGGCGAGTCTCACCACTACGCAAACCTGTGCCTAGGCTACGGCTCGACCAGCCCGCCGCCACCGACTTACGTCAGCACAATCAAGATAAAGCAAGCTGGCTTTACCCAGACTTACGACAGCGAGATTAGCTTCTGTCATTGGTTGGGAGATCTGCAGAGTCGCAAGATCATCCCAACGTTCTAACAAATCCGACGCGATCGCTACGCCGCCGCCTCCACTCGCGCTTCAGGCCAAAGACGCAGGAAGTTCTCACTGTAGAACTTCGTCTTGCTAGCTTCGTCTGTTGCTTCGAGGGTCCGCTCAAAGCGGCCAATCGGATCCTTCGTGCCTTCAATGTGCGGATAGTCGCTGGAGAAGAGATACAAATCTTCGTTTGATTCGTCGATCATGCGGCCGACGTCTTCGTTTGGCATCGGCGTAAAGCCCATTTGTTGCGAGAGCTGTTCTGTCGGGGTTCGGTCAAACCGAACGGATTCATCATTGCGAGCAAAGATTCTACAAACATCGTCAAGACGCCGAAGCATGCCGGGCACCCATCCGGCTCCCAGTTCAACCGCTGCACCGTTGAGACCCGGGTGTCTATGGAAGACCCCGTCAATGACCATCATGCTCAGGAACATTTCTGGCGCTTGATGCAGGACGGCAGCATCTTTCGTACGCACATTCTCACCACCACCCAACCAATCTTTGGAGGCTTTGCGACCATTGTTACCCCATGATTTGTGCACTTGTAACGGCGCGCCACCCACATGCAAAACAAAGGGCACACCCGCTTCGGCCAGGCGCGCCCAGACCGGATCAAAATCTACATGTCCAGGTGCACGCTCAATAGGCGATCGATGCGGAATCCATATCGCTTCTAAGCCTTGCTTGATACACCACTCTACCTCTTTGATCGCAAGCGCCGGGTCATCCAAAGCGACTGCACCCACCCCCATGAGCCGATCATCCGTCTGGCAAAATTCAGACATGTGGCGGTTGTGGCCGCGAGCGGCGCCGTATCGAATTTTCGGATCCGTCTTTGAGCTCGGGTGAAACGCGGTGACAAGACTATGTGTGGCAAACACCAACTGCTTTTTAAAACCTAGCAAGTTCATCGCTTGCGTTCGGTCCGCACTATTAAATGCACCAAGTGCTTGGATCTCTTTGCTTTTCGCAATCAACTCGTCGCCCATTGCCAGCTGCGCAGCAACGTGCTCATCACTGTGCTTGCCGCCCTGTTCCATAATTACGGCAACTTCTTCATCCGTGACAATCGACGCGCTATAGCTGACTTCGGGGATATCATCCCGAACGTTAGGATCAGCATAAGAAGTGACAAAATCGGGTAACTCCATAACGTGGCTATCCGCATCATAGTAGGGACGATCATTAGGTGCATACGCCATGGCTTCACTCACTCAAACTATTCGGATGCGTAACTTAACTCTTTTCCTTGGCCGAGACCACGCGCCATAATCAGAACGAAATAATTTGAGCATCAATATGAGCAATCCATTCGATCTGAGCAACCGTCTCGCCGTGGTCACCGGCGCAGGAAAAGGCATTGGCCGCGGTATCGCATTGCAACTCGCGAACGCCGGCGCGGATGTGATCGTGAGTGCGCGGACCCTATCTGACTTGGAGGAGGTCGCAGCAGCCATTCATGCCATCGGCAGGCAGGCAACCGCCGTCGTTGCCGATGTCACCAACACAGATCAGCTTCAGAGGGTTGCTGCTGCAGCCGACCGACCAATCGATATATGGGTAAACAATGCCGGTGGACTGCCTGATGCAACCCCACGTTACCTTACCAAAACGGCAGAAGATCGGTGGGATGCGCAGATGGATCTCAATCTGAAAGCAGTATTCATCGCGACGCAGGTTGCAGCGGAAAACATGGAGACTGGCAGCATCATCAATATTTCATCCAGCGCCTCACGCGCACGCGGCTCAATAAA
>JAQWQN010000231.1 GCA_029244465.1 Pseudomonadales bacterium | reverse complement strand
TATCAGCAGCAATATCAGCAATTTCAGTGCCATCAATGTCATAGACCGAGCGAATATGAAGCACTCCAACCGCTTCACTCACTAGATCAGCTTCTAAGTCCAAGCCAGAAGTTCCGTCGAGAATAACCAGTGGCGCAGCCTTTGCCTCAAGAACAAGCACCTCCGAAATTGCTCGACCTTCCGTAGGTAAGACAATCGGCTGTTGCGTATTTTCAACACGGTCATGCATCCACACGCCATAAAGCGGATCGGCTTCAATCATCGCCACATTGGCCAGATTGTCTGCTGTACAGGGTGCGATGACTGGATTAACAGGGTCACTGGTTGTCTCTAACAACCGACATTGACTCCACGCCACAATTAAGCGCGACGTGCCATCAAATAGCGGTGACACATGCGCATATCGGCCTTGCAGCGCTGGTCGATTTTCATCCAGGTGCACATTCCCCGGGAGCAAAAATTCCTGAGCATCGGCAAGTAAGCCCGTACTCGCAAATGTTGGTTGATCGTGTTCCATATAATTGTTGACATCGATCGCGACCGGTACCACGCCATAACGTACCTGCGTACCTGATGGTCGCAGCATCACTAACAGACGTCCGTCTGGCAGTTCAGCCGCCTGTACAAACTCTATGTTGTCACCATCCGGACCGGTGTCGTGACTGTGCACACCATACAAAAGTTCGGCACCACGACCGTCCGGATTTACGCGATAAAGGCTTATTCGATCGCGACCGGCCACGCGGTCCCAGCGAGAGTAAACAACACGTCCATCACTCATCACCATCGGATCCAGATCTGAACTCGCGTTATAAGTGATCTGTTTGATATCGCTGCCATCAACGTTCATGACATGCAGCACCAGAGCTTCTTCATTGCGATCCTCGTTCAAACCAGAAAACTGCGGTTTACCCTCATCAAGTAATATCGCTTTCGCTTGTCTCTGGCGCGTTGAGGAAAATACGATTCGTCCGTCCGGCAAAAAACTCGGGGCCACATCCTGACCTGAACGCGCGACGATGTCGGAGCTGAGGACTCTAGCGGTTGTCCCCGCCTCACGATCGTGTAGCCATATATTCCAAGTTGGTTGCTGACTCTCGTCTAGATCCGGGTCTTGCGGAGCACGCATTGCAAAGACAAGCCTTAAACCATCGTAGGAAACAGCAAGATCCTTTACGTCATAGAGAGGAGGGTTGCCATCAAGGTCATCGGCGAAGATACCAACCGTAAGATCCATCTCAGGGGCGGATGGCGATGCTCGATCACGCAAAAGCAACTTCGCCCCCGGGAAAAAGTCAACAGGACGGCGAACCTGGATCGTTAACAAATTACCGTCGTCGTCGGTCAACAAGGGTCTATCTACATATGCGATCGGAAAGTCTACGACCACAGGATCCGGATCTTGCCCGGCCCCCAAAACAGACGAGGAACTACTTGAGCCATTACCACAAGCCAAAAGACCTAGCATGACGCCAACAACAAACAACACGCGCACCTTGCACCACCAATTAGCAAATACAATCTTAGGCAAGACGGCCTCGTTTGCAGGCGCCTTTAATCGTGCTGACAACGCGGACCCCATGACTGCTTACAATGACCGGGTATTTTTTCACAAGGTAGCCACAACAAAACGAGAAGCTTGTCACAGCGCAGTTCTTGGCACCAAGCAACTGGTACAAACGAAACCTCGACCAGTTCGCAGCGCAACCGAACAGATTTTCCGATTCTATGCAGCCTAAGCCTTAGGCGGGTTTACCTGGTGATATATCCCAAGGACTGGGGTTAATACAGCGGTCACGACTAACCGGACTATGAAAGCCCGCGTGTTGTCCATAGTGTTGAGGAGTAAGACATGAGATCGGCAATCGCTGCACGCTTGATTGGTGTATGTCTAGTTATTGTCCTGCCAGTATGGGCGGACGCTACAGATCAAGCTAAACGGCTGCATGATCGCATTGCCGGTGTTCCTCCAGACGCGGCCACCTTGACTAATATGCGGGATGAAATCGAAACCGGTGGTGGAGCAATGGCCGCCGCTTTGATCGCAACCCAAGCCCCGGCTTTTTACAACATCACACTGAAGAGTTTTGCGGCGCCGTGGACTAATCGAGATCAGTCTGTTTTTGTCCCTTTAGATGACTACATCGCGACAGTAATCGGTATCGTTCGCGACGATATTGATTTTCGTGGCATTCTCTCTGCAGACATTCTCTACACCGGCAGCAGCAGCGGAATTCCCAGTTATTCGCCATCCTCTAATGCCCATTATCAAGCCCTTGAAGAGCAAGGAATCGACCTCCAAACAGCTCTCGTCGCAACCACGCAATCGGCCAACTCCGACATTACCGCCAATGCCGCCGCTGGCGTATTAACGACACGATCCGCAGCCAAGGCCTTCTTTATCGATGGTACTAATCGCGCGATGATTCGTTTCACGATGCTCAACCATCTCTGTCGTGATATGGAACAACTTCACGACGTCACCCGAGCGCCTGATAGAATTCGTCAGGATGTTTCGCGAAGTCCGGGAGGTGACAGTCGAATTTTTCTAAACAACTGTATTGGTTGTCACTCAGGCATGGATGCGATGGCTCAAGCATTCGCCTATTACGACTATGAATACGATGTCACGAATGACCCGGATGGCATCAACGGCCAAGTGAAATACAACGATATAGCCGAATCGGACCCTGTCACTGGCACACGAATCGTGGAAAAGTACTACAGTAACAGCCTGAATTTTGAACATGGTTTCATCACGCCTGACGACTCTTGGAGCAACTACTGGCGTCAAGGCCAGAACCAGAGATTGGGTTGGAATTTAGCATTACCCGGCTCTGGCAGCGGCGCCTCATCTCTAGGCCAAGAATTAGCCAACACCCTAGCATTTGCACAATGCCAAGTGGAAAAAGTATTCCACAACGTCTGCCTGCGTCCACCTGAAGACAGCGAAGACAGGACACAAATCGACACGATGGTTACCTCACTGCAGGCAAACGGATACCGGCTGAGAAATACGTTCGCTGAAGCAGCCGTTTACTGCATGGGCTCCTAGCAGTGATACCAATGTCTAACGATCGCTATATCAATTTCAACCGAATGCTTATTAACTCACTCCTAGCAAGCGGCTTGATCATGCTTCTCTTTGCCTGCGGAAGTGGCAGTGGCGCGAAAACGTCTGCAAACCCACAGACAAGTAATCCCACAGTAGGAAACTATATAGGACCCGCACCCGCAACGCCTGACGTACAGTCTTTCAAAATTGCGCTGTGGGACAACTTGGTGCCAAACAATCGGTGTGGTTCTTGTCATAACGAAGCTCAAAACCCTAGATTTGTGCGGGCCGATGACATCAACCTCGCCTACTCCGAGAGCAATAGCATCATTGACCTGAGCGATCCGGACAGCTCATTGATGGTTCAAAAGGTACGCGGCGGACATCACTGTTGGCTCGCGAGCGACGAAGCCTGTGGCGACATCGTTGAGTCCTACATTTCAAATTGGGCCGGAGATGCACTCGGCTCTCAAGAGCTTCAAATCGAGCTCGAGGCGCCGCCAATCCAGAATCCGGGTGCAAGTAAAAACTTTCCCGTCGACGCCACGTTGTTCCGCGATACGGTCTATCCACTGCTCAACACCTATTGCGCGGGGTGCCATGCTGATTCCGCCGCGACCCCTCAAAGTCCCTTTTTTGCAAGTAACGATACGGACGCCGCGTATGCCGCTGCGTTAACAAGAATGGACTTAGAAACGCCAGAAAACTCTCGTTTCGTTATCAGACTCGGTTCAGAATTTCACAACTGCTGGGACGATTGCCCCAGCAATTCCGCAACCATGCAAGCGGCGATTACAACACTCTCCGACGCAATCATATCTACCGAAGTGGACCCCAGCCTCGTGACGTCCAAAGCGGTGTCGCTGGTTGACGGTATAGTTTCGTCTGCAGGTGGTCGACATGGAACAAACGTCATCGCGCTTTACGCATTTAAAACCGGCACCGGCACGACCGTCTACGATACTTCCGGGATCGAGCCCAGCCTAAATTTATCGCTCAGCGGCACGTACAACTGGGTCGGTGGCTGGGGCGTTCAATTCATCGATGGCAAAGCCCAAGGTTCGACAGCCGCTAGCGCCAAACTACACAATCTCATAACGGCAACAGGTGAATACACCGTCGAAGCCTGGGTCGCGCCAGGCACCGTCACACAGGATGGTCCAGCCCGAATCGCCACGTACTCTGGTGGCGCTATGAACCGCAACTTCATGCTGGGTCAAACACTCTACAACTACGATACTTTCAATCGTTCAGATCAAACCGACCAAGGCGGTGAGCCTCAGCTTTCGACTGCTGATGCGGACGAGGATTTACAGGCAACGTTGCAACACATCGTTGTCACCTATGATCCCGCAAATGGTCGTAGTATCTACGTCAACGGTAACTATACGGATGATCCCGATTCGGTCCCTGGCGGATTACTCAATGACTGGGACAATACGTTCGCTTTCGCTGTCGCCAGTGAAGTCGACAATAGCAATCGCTGGACTGGCACTATTCGTCTACTCGCCATTCATAATCGTGCGTTATCCAGCGCACAAGTCCTGCAAAACTACGACGTTGGCGTTGGCGAAAAGTACTACCTACTTTTTAATGTCAGCGACCACATTGGTATCACAGACGCCTATATCGTTTTTGAAGTGAGTCAATTCGATTCCTATAGCTACCTGTTCGATGAACCTTTCTTTGTCATTCTCGACAGTCAAGTCACCCCGGGATCATTTCCGATTTCGGGGATCCGAATCGGTATTAACGGGCGCGAAGCACCTGTTGGCCAGGCTTTTGCAACACTAGATACGAATATTACCAATGCCGATTATGCCGTCGAAGGTCTCCAGCGGCTGTCGGCTCTCGGCACGGTCATTTCGCTGGAGAAAGGGCCAGCCTTAGATGAGTTCTTCTTGACTTTCGAAGTGCTCGCGGCAGAAACAAATGTTGTCGTTGAAGCGGACCCAAAACCGTTGCCTCCCCCGCCGGACTTGCCCAGGAGCCCGCAACTAGGCATCCGCAACTTTGCCGAGATTAACGCGACAATGTCTATAGCGGTAGATATCCCAACCACCAATAGCGATGTTGCCGAGACGTATCAACTCGTCCACCAAGCAATGCCGGTCGCGCCGGACATCACTGGGTTTATCTCGTCGCAACAGATGGGTATTACCCAACTCGCGATCAAATACTGCTCTGTTCTGGTTGATGACCCTAGCTTGCGCAGCGCGTACTTCCCAGGCTTCCCGTTCGAGACGAGTCAAGCAACGGCCTTCAACGACCGTCAGCTACTGCTCGATCCGCTGATCGACAACATGGTCGGCAACGGCATCAGTACGCAGCCAGCTCTCGCCGCGCTTCGCGCCGAGGTAAATAGTCTCGTTGATGATCTGATTGCCTGCACTGGGTCTTGTGAGTTGGACCGGACCGAACGTGTGGTCAAGGCTGCCTGTGCGACTGTGCTCGGCAGTGCAGTCATGCTGGTCCAGTAAACAAGCCAACCAAATTAAAAGCCGAACGCTATAAAAGGGCTAGAAATGCGCAAACCACGAAAACGAAAATACGATGATCCACTGCGGCATCCAGGTCACACGCGACCAAGGACCCGACGCGACTTTTTAGCGCAAGGATTTATTATGGGCTCTGCCGCCGTGATTGGCGGCGCTACCGTCACGTTACCGGGTCAGGTACAAGCCCAGTTGGCACCAGACCTTTTACCGTTCGTCAGCGGTTGCGGCATCGCCACACAGGGCGCTGGAAAAATCCCGTTTATTGCATTCGACCTTGCCGGTGGTTCAAATCAGGCAGGCTCTAACGTCCTGATTGGACAACAAGGCGGACAGCTAGACTTTCTCACGACTGCCGGATATCGACGCCAGGGTTTACCCGGGGACATGATTCCATCAATCTTCAACCCACAAGCCAATACCAACGATTTTATCGATCAAACGCTCGGTTTGGCATTCCATTCGGACAGTGCCTTCTTGCGCGGCATGATGACTCGCATATCGCCCGCAACGGCCGCAAATATTAACGGCGCAGTTATTCCAGCTCGGTCCGAAAATGATACTGGTAACAACCCACACAACCCGATGTATGGTATCGCCGCTGCAGAAGCAAACGGTTCGCTTCTGCAATTGATCGGATCGGAGAATTCAGATTCTGGCGGTAATTCTATAGCGCCACAGTCAATGATCGACCTCACCAAGCGTCCGACGAAAGTGGATCGACCCAGTGATGTCACCGGACTGGTCGACATTGGTGATCTGACTTCGGTGCTTGCTCAGCAAGACGCTGTTGCCGTAATGGAATCGATTTACCGAATTAGCGACCAGAAAATGCAAGCCGTAGATATCGACGGCGATCCGATCACCCCAGACAACGTGGTCAAAGACTTAGTCAAATGTGGTTATTTAAAGAGCGCCGATCTCGCCGATCGGTTCGGCGATCCAACGACCTTGGACCCAGCTGCTGACCCCGAGATCGTTGGCGGAGCTGGCATTTTCACGGCATCCGAATTCAATGCTGGCAATCGCTCCGCACGCGAATTTCAAAAAACCGCTTCCGTCATGAAGATGGTTATCAACGGCTTTGCCGGTGCAGGCACCGTCGAGATGGGCGGCTATGATTATCACGGCGGTCGTCGTGCAGAAGGCGAAGTCAAAGACTTCAGAGCCGGAGAGTGCATGGGTGCATGTCTGGAGTATGCGGCCATTCGCGGTGTGCCCCTGATGCTATATCTTATGTCGGATGGCTCATTGTCATCGAACGGCGTCATTGACGACACCATCGACGGCAGAGGTAAAGGGGAATGGACGAGTGACAACCAGCAGACGGCTGCGACATTCTTTCTTGTCTACAACCCTAGCGGTCGGCCGACCTTGATCGGCAGCACACCCTCAGAGCAGGCTATCCACCAACAGATTGGCCACATGCGCCCTGACGGATCGGTTGAAACGGCCGCAACACCGGCTGCCAACAACGTTAACCTTCTAGCGGAAACGGTTGTACTCAACTATATGGCACTTCATGGCGAACAAGGAAGTTTCGGCACCGTCCTACCTAATCATGGTTTAGGCAATTCAACACTACAGGACAGCTTGACAGCGTTCGAGCCCATAGTCAGCGGTACGATTAGCAACATCATGTAAGCAATCGCGCCTGTCTCATCCCTATATCTTGTAGAATACGCAGGCTTTTTTCCTGGGACGCAATCGCATGCATTCATTAGCATGTCCACGCTGCTTTACCACTCTCGCAGAATTGCGCTGTCATTCGTGCGCTATCACCTACCCCAAACTAGGCAACCTGCTCTGGCTTTGGCCCGATCCAGTCAACGCACTACTGGATTGGCGCAACCGCTACAACCTTGAGATTGCGCGTGTCGATCGTAGGACGGAACGTGCGGCAGCCGCCAATAGTTCGCTCGCAGCAACGCGCAAACGAATTGCACATGAAGAAACCGCACTCAATCGATACAAACAGGAGTTGGCGCGAACTTTAGGTAGCTTCAACCTATCCGAACCTCTCGCAATCGAACTTCACGCCGCCCTAAAGACCCAACTACCGGATTATCACGGGATCGACAGCTACAACCATAATATCTTTCGTGACTGGGTGTGGGGTGCGCAAGAAAATGAGGCCGTTAAGCAGGTCGTTTGCGAGGTGCTTAACGGCCTCATGGGCGAGACACCGACTATTTTGGTGCTCGGGTCCGGTGCCGGTCGTTTAGCCTACGACCTACATACCGTATTTAATGCTGCATCCACATACGCGCTCGACAGCAATCCGCTGCTCAGTACCATCGCTGGACGTATGTTCAGCGGAGAACCGATCGACCTGACAGAATTCCCAATCGCCCCACGAAAAGCTTCTGCCATCTTCCACAATCTGCACGCGCCTCAACCACAGAATGACCTGTATTCCATCTGTGGCGATGCCTTAGCCGCACCGTTCGCAGCAAACCAACTAGATCTAGTGGTCACTTCTTGGCTCATTGACGTCATAGATGCCCCAATAAGTAAACTGCTTGCGCACATAAGCTCACTTTTGAAACCTGGGGGGGTGTGGCTCATGCACGGTTCTGTGAGTTTTGAATCGAGTGATCCCACCGAGCGCTTTGGGGCAGATGAATTTGCTGAGGTAGTGGCAGGCGAAGGTTTTGAAATCGTTCAAGCCCGGGACGATGAATTGCCCTACCTGCAGTCACCACATAGTCGCCAGAAGAGAACTGAATTCGTGCATACCCTCGTCGCGCGAGTACCCTCACCACGGACAGAACGTCCATCCCAAAAATCGAGGGTACCCCTTTGGCTCGCCGATATTTCCCTCCCCGTACCGATGAACGATGAATTCCGGAGCCAACTGACCACGACGCGGATTGCAAATTTCATAATGAGTTTGATTGATGGAAAGAAATCCATCGCGGACATGGCGGTCGTTCTCGAGGCACAGCGATTGATGCCCAAAATCGATGCGACAGAGGCCATTCGGAATTTCTTGAAAACTATGCAAGCCGAGCGCACTGCACAGCAGCGCCAAGACTAGTATAGGTCAGAAGGCAAAGCCTTCAGCGCTGGACCGATATGGCGGCTGGATGCAAAATTGGCTCTACCCCTTCAACACCCTCATCAGAATCAAACGTCGCGTATTCCCACGCGTCTTCACACCGTAATAACGCACGTGCGAGTTTGTTATTCAGCGCATGCCCAGACATATAACCGTCAAACGCTCCAAGGATCGGCTTGCCTAGCAAGTACAGATCACCAATCACATCCAACAATTTGTGCTTAACAAACTCATCCTGGTAACGCAGACCGTCTTCATTTACCACGACGAAATCATCGATGCCCACCGCATTTTCCAGGCTAGATCCCAGGCACTTATTGATTGCTTGAGCGTGTTCTAGTTCTTTTATGAGGCCAAAAGAACGCGCCCGACTTACCGCCTCAACATAAGAGATAGTGCTGAAGTCGAGTTCAGCGATTTTAGGATACCGGTTGTAAACCGGGTGATCCGCGACAAATGTGTATGCCGCGCGAAAACCTTCGTAGGGCATGAGCTTCGCTGCCGCATCCCCTTGCGTCACTTCGATTTCTCGAGTGATCCGGATAAACTGCTTTAAGGCATTCTGTTCAACGATACCGACGGTGTTGATCAAATACACAAAGGGTGACGCGCTGCCATCCATGATCGGTACTTCTTCCGCACTGAGTTCAACGATGAGGTTGTCTATACCAATACCCCAGAGCGCGGACATTAGGTGTTCGACCGTCGCGACCTGAAGGCCATCGCGGCCTAGGCTCGTCGACAATGTGGTGTCAGAAACATTGTCTGCGGACGCACGTATGCGACGACCACCGCCGACGTCGCTTCTGACAAATACAATCCCAGTGTTCTCCCCGGCAGGACGCAAGGTCATGCGAACTTTTTCACCAGAATGGACGCCTATACCAATCGCGTGTACCGCTTCTCGTATCGTCCTTTGTCTCAACATACAGGTTTCTCTCTGCTTCTTTC
>JAQWQN010000228.1 GCA_029244465.1 Pseudomonadales bacterium | reverse complement strand
ACTCTATGAAATCGAAGACAGTATTCTAACGATAACTTTAAACCGGCCTGAGATACTCAATGCGTTCAGCGGCAGTATGTTCAACGAGCTTATGCAGGCTTTCGATGACGCGGATGCTGATGATGACGTGCATGCCATTATTGTGACCGGTGCCGGCCGTGGTTTTTGTGTAGGACAAGACTTGTCCGCCGGTGAAAAGACCTGGGAAGGACACGAAGAAAAGCTTGAAGCAACGGAGATGGGAGATGGTGGTGGTGAGTTGAGCCGTCGCCTTTATCGGTCGCTCAAGCCGATAATCGTTGCCTTTAACGGACCCGCGGTAGGCGTGGGGTTGACGTTTACGCTGGCAGCTGATGTGAGAATCGCAGCGCAAGGTGCAAAGATGGGCTTCGTTTTCGCGGCACGTGGTATCGTGCCGGAGGGGTGCTCTTCTTGGTTTCTGCCGCGACTCGTGGGTATCAGCAAAGCGTTGGAGTGGTGTTATTCCGCGCGCGTGTTTATGGCTGAGGAAGCGCTTGCAGCCGGTTTGATTCGTAGTGTCCATGCGAAAGAAGAACTACTGCCTGCTGCGCGGGCCTTGGCGACAGAGTTTGTGCAAGGCAGTTCGAAGGTTTCCAACACGGTATTGCGCCATATGATGTGGCGGATGCTAGGAGCACCTGATCCGATCAATGCTCACTGGGTGGACACCGCGGGCATCAATGCATTGGCAACCTCACCGGATGCGAAGGAGGGCATTAATGCCTTTCTAGAAAAACGCGATGCTAACTTTCCTGGAAAAGTGAGCACGGACCTGCCGGAATTTTTTCCTTGGTGGGAAGAGCCTAAATTTTCCGACGGCAAAATAGGATAGGGGGGGTTGATGACTATTCAATTAAGGCAGATTTGCTTAGTGGCGCAAGACTTAGAGCCGGTACTCGAAGATTTGACCGATATTCTCGGGATTAATCGATGTTATGTGGATCCGGGCGTAGGGGTATTTGGTCTCGAGAATACGTTGATGCCGATCGGCAGGAACTTTCTGGAAGTGGTCGCGCCGGTGGCCGAAAATACAGCGGGTGGTCGCTATCTCGATCGTCGCCAAGGTGACGGTGGTTACATGGTCATCACGCAGGCGGATTCTGCTGAGTCGCAACAACAAATTCGCCAGAACGCGCTAGACAACGGCGTGCGGGTTGCGCACGAAACTCAGCGTGGAGATTGGAATTTGTGTCAGTTGCATCCGGGCGATCTGAAGGCTGCGTTTTTCGAAATAGAGTCAGATCAATACAACGATTTTGCCGGCCATTGGCATCCGGTCGGTGGCCTCGGTTGGGAAGACAAAGTGAAGCAGGACGTCACGATTGATTTCATAGGTGTCGAATTGCAGAGCCCGGACCCTGTTGGGCTGGCCGAGTTATGGGGCGCCGTTGCGGGACTCCCCATTACTCGGAATGGATCGGAACTGGAGATGGCGTTCAATAACGTCACCGTGCGCTTCGTGATGGAAACGGATGGACGTGGTCCCGGCCTCGGCGGGTTGGATATAAAGGTTGCGGATCGCGACTATGTTTTGGATCGAGCCAAGAACCGGAATTGTTACGTCGACGATGACCGGGTCGATATCTGTGGCGTTCGTTGGAATTTAACGGATGGCTAAGCAACTCAGCGCGCAAGCACACAACGAGGCCATGCATGAATATGTGCGTCTTGGTACCGATCGGGCCTATTCAATCGGCAATAGAGGACCCATTCGCTTTGATGCCGACGGTAAGCTCGCGCAGGAAATACTGGATGCGTATTGGCAACACGGGTTCTACATCTTCGAAGGTTTGATTGCTGAGGAAGAAATCAGTCTGCTGCGACAGGATTACGACGAGATACTGGATCACGCGCCAGTGGACAATAATTCAGATGTTGACGTTTATGGACGGCCCGCCTGGGGCATTGATTTTGCGCGGCGGCCTTACAGCATGATCACGCCTCTGTCAGATCCTTGGGGGGGTACTGATTTGCTCGGTGGTCGCCATCAAACCCAAATGGATCAGCCACGCCCGGCTGCGGATGCGCCAGAGAAAGTGCCATTCCTAATAGGTAGCATGTGCCAACTGAGTGACGCGGCACTCCGCCTCTATGGGCATCCTGATATTTTGACAGTCGCGGAAGGTATAAATGGTCCGGACTTTGTGCCGTTTAACGACGCGACATTCGTCAAGCAGCCAGGGCTCGGCGGCTCCGTTGCCTGGCATCAAGATGGATTAACACATTGGGGATCATCTGAATGGGATGAGGGCATTCATGGCTTCAATTTTCAAGTTCAGTTGTATGAGTGCACGGCTTTCAACTGTCTTTGGGTGATGCCGGGTACGCATAAGTTGGGGAAAATCGACATCAAGCAACGAGTAGCGGACAACAGTGGCTCCGAACAACTCCCTGGCGCGGTGCCTTTATTGTGCCGTCCCGGTGATGTCACGATTGCGAATCGTCAGGTATTACATTGTTCGTTTGCGAATAGTTCTCCGCACATTCGGATATCGGTGACGTTTGGCTTTCATCGCCGTACGTCTGTACTTGGTGCTAGCGGTGTCCTTGGCCAGGAAGCCGCAGCGGTCTATGACGAACAACGGGTTGATGCTCGATCAAGCGTAATCCAAGTCGCAATAGATGCTCGCGCAAATTATTATCCGAAGGGCCGACGTTACGCGTACACGCCTTTTGTTGGCCGCGAAGACGACTATCGCTATTGTCCAAGTGTGATCGAGCGCGTGATGCACGACTACACGCTCAACGATCTGTCGATCTAGTAACGGTCATCTTGCGTGCATCACTCGCAGTGGCGTCGACTGTCGTTGTGCTTTGCCCTGCCGTGGCCCTGTAAGTGGCGGCACGTTTAGCGCGCGACGGCGCCTAAAGTAGGCGCCGCTCAGCTCTGGCCAGCTTTAAGGGCTCGCGTGCGCTCGTGGTCTTTCTTTAGTTTCTCGACAAGTTCAGGTGACAAAGCAGCCACGTCCATAAAGTCTGACTGCCAGGTGTCGTCTTCCGCCCAGATCTGCGGTGATTGGATTGTCGTGTTGGCCTTAAGGGCTGAATCAAATAGGCCTAATGCGCCCCGCAGCGTCTCATTTTGAGACCGTTCGTCGAAGGGCTTGCCGGCACTGTGTCCAAGAGGAAAGTCACTGAACCAAAATCTGGGCACTGCACATCGCTCGACGATGTCTTTTGCCGCACCCATGATGACGGTTGGAATGCCATGCTGTTCTAAGTATCTCGCGATCAAACTGACCGATTGGTGGCAGACAGGTCAGGTCGGCACGAGTAGGGCAATATCAACATTTTGTCGCTGAATATGGGCTAGTGCATTCGGCGCGTCCTGCTCGAGTGTGACACGTTGCGAACGGTTTGTTGGAATGCCAACCAACTCCCCGGCGATGGCGCCGACGGTACCATCGCCTTCGGCCAACTTTAGCGCGTCGACAGGTAGCCAGGTCCGTGCATCGTTAGCCTCGCAATGTTGCCGATCGTAGCCGATGTGTGAAATCCGCAGGTCTGGCATTGGCTCTATGGGTTTGGCGTAGACGTCGTAAAACTTTGCATCTGCGTTGTATTTGGCGCCAGGACCCTGATCAGCAAGCTCGGGTTTGAACGGGGCGGCAGTCGTGACCAGCGCGAGCGTGCACTCCTTTAAAGGCTTTACCATGGATTGGAATGGCGTGGATTCGTGGTGTGCCCACTGGTAAGCAGGATAGCCCTGCCTCTCGTAGTAGTTCTTGGTGCGCTCGATATACGGGATCATGTACTAGCCTCGCGGATTGCCATAGATATCAATTTTGTCATCGCGCAGCTAGCTTCGGTTGTCTGCCGCACCCCTGTTGCACATTTGTGGGCCGCCTATTCAGCGTTACCGGGAGGACATCTGCTGGTGATTCACCTAAGGTGCGCTGCGAGAGCTCATCATGCAGCGCCTGCAATACACGAGCAAGGGCTTCCGGCATCGTTGCGCTCCGGAACCGTGAGGGTTGCTCGACTGGGGAAGGCCTAATCGAGGTCAGGTTTAAGCGCTGGTTGACGATCTGGTTGCTCGCTGCCCGTTGTCTTTGGTTTATCGCGTCCTTGTGCTATTTCGAAACCTCGAAACCTCGAAGCCTCGAAACTCGCTTAGCCTCTCCTCATAGCTCCCCCTCCCCAAGGGGCGCGTGCTCAGCCGTAGACGACTTAGCGTGATCACCCAGCGAATGGATACTGCCACAAGCTCGCACCGGCTCCAGGATGACGCCCCTAGTCTCTGCCGCGACTAAGATGGCCGAGAACGGGGGCTACCCGACCGCGCTAGGATCTGATTGGCGCCTTACAAGCAATGGTTGTGCCGGGGTGAAATGCGTTTAAGGTGAACTGCTTGCACGCGAGGGTGGGGTTCTAGCTGGTTGTGAGAGCGGTTCTAGCTGTTTGAAAGATAAGAGGTAGGCAGGCTAGCCGTTATTACAACCGTGACTGAAACAAAAGTCGAGAACTCGGGGGCCTGATCAGCAACTGGCTGACTTGATGTATGTTCAGGCCCTCATGACTTGCGCGTAAAAACGACTATTTTCCTTTGGCCGCTTGTACACCGTGACGGGCTGGATAAAGTGGCTAGTAGGGCAATTTTCAGTACCGAAACGGAAATAGGGATAGGGTAAAAAATGTCGGAACCAGTTACGAAAGAAATCCACAACGGTGTCGGTGTTATCACGCTCAATCGTCCCGAGGTTATGAACGCGTGGAACGGACCCCTATGCCAAGGCTTGGATAGCGCTCTGGCATGGGCTCGAGCAAACGACGAGGTTGGCGCGGTCGTCATCACGGGAGCCGGACGAGCATTCTGTGCTGGTGCCGATTTGAGTGCTGGAGGTGACACGTTTAGTGAGAGTGGCACCGCTCGCGGTGCTGCTGACGACGTCGCCGCGCGCACACCAAAAGTCCTGCCTTGGGACGTGCCTAAACCAGTGATTGCAGCGCTCAACGGACACGCTGTCGGGGTTGGTGCGACCTATGCCCTTGCGTGTGATATGCGCATCATCGCTGATCGGGCAAAAATCGCGTTCGTATTCGCACGGCGCGGTATGTTGCCGGAACTCGGTTGTCACGCGATTCTGCCCAATGTCGTTGGTCTTTCTAACGCGTCAGATTTATTACTTAGTGGAAGACCGGTTCTGGGTACTGAAGCGGCGTCGTTAGGGCTTGCTTCTTTGTCGCTTCCGACTGAAGAGGTGCTCGATGCGGCTATTTTGCGTGCACGCGAAATGGCACAGCTGAGTGCGCCGGTTTCGATGGCAATTACCAAGCGATTGCTCTGGCAGGGTATGGGCGTGGCAGCAATGCGGGCTCGGGAAGAACCATTATTCGATTGGGTTGCCGCACAACCGGACTCGGTGGAAGGCGTGGTCTCTTTCTTAGAGAAAAGACAGCCGCAGTGGCATCTCTCTGCCCGCAAAGATTTCCCAAACGAGTTTTTCGATTAGATCGCCTACATATAGCTTCGTTGCCGTCGTTTTCGGATAGGCGTAACGTTGAGAGCACGGAGACGCCAAGAGGAGGCATCTGATGGGTAAGTACAGCTACAAACCGAAGAATCCATTTCGTACCGCGCTTGCGCTTTGGCGAGTCGTCAAGGATTCCGAAGACGCAGGGGCCAACATAGAAGAAGCGGCGATTGTGCAATTTGCCTTTAACCGGTCTCGCTGGGGACGAAAAATTGCCCGCTGGGATTTATTAGCACAAGAAGTTGGTCAGAGTAGTGCTGAAGCGAAACAACTCATGCAAAATCGAGTAAGACTTCCAGAGGTGGATCTGCAGGCGTTGGCAGCGCTGCCTATCGGTTCCGTTGGCCACACATTTGCAGTTGTCGCAGCAGAACGTGATATCGATCCGAACCTGGTGGAAAAGATGCCAGCGGAGACAGATGCGGATTGGTTAATGGCGTATTCCTACGAAACACATGATCTGTGGCACTTAATGACAGGTTTTTACTACGATTTAGAAGGTGAGTTTGGGGTCGCCGGTTTCTATATGGGTCAGATGCCAAAGTTCTCATTCATTGCCTTTTTTACGGCAATATTGGTGTTCAAGATCATTTGGCACGATCGTGATGCCTTAGCGGCTTGCACGCGAGCTTTTGTCGACGGATACGAAATGGGGCGGCAGGCGCGCTGCTTGGTCGGCGTTGATTGGGCGTCGGTTTATGCGCATGATCTCGACGCCCTTAGGGTAGAATGGGGAGTGCGCAGTGCGGACAACTTCCCAGCTCTTTCGCGAGCAGCGTAGGCTATGCCTTTGCAACTAAGATGTCTGGCTGTCTGCTGCTTGCTTCTTGCGGGGTATGGCTGCACCCAGCCAATCGCACCACCAGAGCCGGAGAGGCAATACAATCCAAGCGCCGATGCACGAGGTGCGTTGCAACAGGCGCAAAAAATTGCGATAGGGAGTGGCCGCTACCTGATGGTCGTTTTTGGCGCTGATTGGTGTCCGGACTGTCGAAATTTGCACGACAACTTGAACAGTCCCGAGGTCGCAGCGTATCTAGAAGATCACATGGACTTCGTGACGATCGATGTGGGGAAAAAGGATCGAAACTTAGCGCTCGCTTCCGAACTCGGTGTGACCGTTGCAAATGGGATTCCTGTGGCTGTCTTTTTTAATCCGGATGGCACACAACTCGGGACAACCAATCAAGGTCAACTTGAACCATCGCGCCACTTCACAAGCGGTCAGATTCTAAAATTCGTGCGCGCAGTCGTAGAGCATCGTCAGATTTCGCGACCCGTGATGCCAGCGAAGGCTTAACCAACACGGATAAATATAGGCTAGTAAGGTAAAAAAATGAAAATAGGCATGATGCTGGGGTTCGAAGACTCTATTCGCACAATGACCACGGTGGCGTCGGAAGCCGAAAAAGCGGGCATCTATTCCCTGTATACCGTGGATGCTGGACGGAGTGCCACAGTCACTGCAGCAGCGGTTATTAACGCGACAGAACGTACGCAAATTGGCACGTATATTGTGAATGCTTATGCTCGAGAACCCTGGATGACCGCTATCGAAGCGCGCGATCTTAATGAAATCAGCGACGGACGGTTCGTGCTTGGAGTAGGCACTGGCAACCTACACTTCAACGATTTGTACATGGGCATTGATTCCAGTAAGTCTCGTGCAAAAATGCGTGATTTCTTAACGATAGTGCGTGCCGTCGTCAATGGTGCGGCCGCGGAGCGCGTGCGCCACCAAGGAGGCGTGCATCGTATTCGTTGGCGAGCAACTTGGGAACCGGCAACCACATCGCTGCCGGTGTACTTGTCTGCTTCAGGACCGAAAATGGTGCGGCTCGCCGGAGAAGTTTCAGATGGCGTTGCGATTGGCATTATGTCTTCAGTAGACTTTGTGCGCGATCTTGTTCGCCCGAACGCAAGGGCGGGAGCTGTTGCGGCTGGTCGAGACCCCGATGGGCTGGCGTTTCCGGTTGCCGCTACGGTGAGCATTAACCCGGATCGTGACAAGGCACGAGACGCTACAAGAAAGTCCATTTGTAAGCTATATCATCCAATTCCTCACCCCTATTATGACTCACAACTCCGACAGCTTGGCTTCAGTGACTTTGCAGACAGGGCGACCGAACTTATGCCCGCAGGTCGATTGCGTGAGGCCATGGAATTGGTCCCAGACGAAGTGATCGATACGATGACAATTACAGGCAACCTTGATGACTGTATCGCCCGTGTTAAGTCCTATGAAGGTATCGCGGATGAGCTGATACTCGCCAGAACGGGGCAGCCGGGAGACGCTAAAGGTATGGCGGGTTATGAAGACTTTCTGGAGCTTGTCCACACGTTTCGTTAGTTTGACTTGAGCGCATCTGCGGTATGAGGACTGGCTGGATCTACCTAATAATTGTCCCTGGCCACACAGCCTGCGACCGAACAGCGATGTTCGAAGGCATTGCACCTGACAACACCCGCCGACTTAAGTTCGGCAGCGTACTCACCGCGGGTGTCGCAGCAGCACAATCGAGGTTGTCGATCAAGCCAAGTGCGGTCGCGAAGCGTGCTTCAGCGACGTCGCCTAGTTCAGAAGTGAAATCATCGTTCACCAGACAGCCTTGGACTTCGTCATCGAACTCTGGCACTTCGTTTGGCATAAATCCGTCAGCATAATCACCAAAGCCCTTTTCGTTGACGGTTCGAAATTGAATCGAAAAATAAGTGATTCCACAATTGTCGGTCGGGTAAAACCCGTATGGTTTACCGGTGGTTCGCTCGCCAACGAGAATCACCTCAAAATCGATGCCAAGTAGGCTGTTGATCACCGATTCATTGGCGGATGCTGTGCCGGGACCAACAAGTAAATAAACGCGCGAGAGATTAAGGCGCGGTAGCGGGTTTCCAGCTAGCACCGAAAACCCCCGGGTGGTTGTAATAAAGTTTGTCGGCGATAGCGCCGCACCGGTAACCGGATTCGTGTTGGGGTGTTTGTCGTTGAATACCAGTTCGTCAAAGATGCGGCCTTGCGCCGCGGCTGGGCCCGCAATCAT
>JAQWQN010000205.1 GCA_029244465.1 Pseudomonadales bacterium | reverse complement strand
GGCTGGATCGCCATCTCGATCAAGCACCAAGCACACCTCAATTCTTTCTGTCAGCTGATGGCTTGTTCCGCTGAGTCGGCGCCCAGCGACGCGCAAGTTGCTGCCTGGACGGTGCGCTTTGAGAAACAAGCCTTGATGGCGCAACTGCAGGCATTGGGTGTTCCTGCGGGGGCGGTCCTCAACGGCCCGGATTTGCTCGCCGATCCACAGCTGACCGCCAGAGGCGGCTATCTGGCGCAAGACCGACCAGGTTTAGGTATCAAACATTATCCAAGCCAACCCTACCAGTTCCGACATGTACCCGAGCAGCCGGCTAGGCGAGCTCCAATGCTGGGAGAACATTTGGAGGAAGTATTGACTCAGGAGGTGGGATTGAACGACGAGGACATCATCCAATTGGTAATTGACGATGTCATAGGTACCGTTCCGGTAGATGCGCGCTGAAGCGCGATGACCAACACCACAAGAGCTCAGGCCAATAGGACTCTCCGTGCCAGTCGCTTCGACGCCTGCAAGCGAAACGTTTGGCAGACCACTGGATGAGTCTCTTCGCCAGGTTGACCTTGAGGCGTTGGCGAATAATCCGCCAAAGCATCTTGGCCAAACGGCACTGGTGGAAGCTCGCGTCAGTAAGGTCTGTAAAAAAAGGGGTGCTTCTTTGTCGCCACTAGCGGTGCGGTATCGGTCACAGTGTCTTTTCCTGATTATGGCTTTTTTGTGTCCACAGATAGTGGCGGTGATGTGGTAATCCTTGAAGGTCGATTGGTGCAACGAGAGCTCACGCCTACCCAGGCGCAGCACTTGACCGGGGATATGAATGCATCCGCCTCGCTCCGCCCTGGACTCGGCTATGCAATCGTCGCGGATGTGGTCAGGGTCTTTACGTCATAAGAACCTTATTTTGTCACTACGCGCAGAGCTTGTTCACTCTCGAGACCATAAGTGGGTGACGCCAAGAAGTGCTTACTACTGAAATTCGCTGCCTTTGTGCAGAGAGGCGCTCACGGTAAACCGAGTGCCACCAGTTCGGTCAGCTCGTCCTGTCTACCTAGCGCAACGACAATGATTTGTTTGCCCTGCCACATATAGGTCATTGGGGAGCCAGTGGGACGACCGCCAAGTGGTACAGCCCTTAATAAATCACCATTATTTTTGTTGAGAATATTCAACGTATTCAGCGAACTGTTTTTATAGAAGATTAGTTCGCCGGCTACGATCGAAGCGGAGTTCCCCATAACCGTCTTGTTTGTGTCGCCAGCTTTTTGCCAGAGGATCGTTCCGGTGTTCATATCATAGGCCGTGATCGCTGATCCAAGCCCGCCGTAAGGTGATCCGCTCGCGGGGCCGAAGATCGGCTCTGGGAATACATAATAAAAATTAGGGTCGTTGCCTGGTTGTAAGCGCACGACGTAAGTCAGGGGTCCAAAACCGTTAACGTAAAGCACCTGTGTTGTTGGATCATAGGACGCACCGCCCCAGTTTGCGCCACCACCTTCGCCGGGTGTTACGACCAGGCCTTTGGTTGTTGGTGGGGTATAGAGTGGGCCCACGTCGAAGTCTTTAATCGTGGCCGGGTCAACAAAATCTTCCCGGACAACGCCTTGACGAACAAACGGAGGTGGCTTTGTCGGGATCGGTTGGGTGGCGGAGGTGATCTCGCCGGGTACCTCTGACTGAGGAACCGGCGTTTCGATGATCGGCCACACCGGGATACCGGTTTCGCGGTTCAATACATAGACGAATCCCTGTTTACTGACTTGGGCTAGTGCCTTAACTGCTTGGCCATCCACGGTGATGTCGAGTAGGTTGGGTGCCGCCGGCAGATCATAGTCCCAAATATCATGGTGGACGGTTTGGTAGTGCCATTGTCGCTGGCCTGTGCGGCAGTCCACTGCGACCACACTGTTAGCGAACAAATTGTCGCCGGGGCGACGCCCACCATAATAGTTGTTTGTCGGGCTGCTAACAGGTAGATACACCATGCCTAGTTTTTCATCGGCGCTCATCGGTGCCCAGACGTTGGTATT
This sequence comes from Pseudomonadales bacterium, assembly GCA_029244465.1. GTDB lineage: Bacteria > Pseudomonadota > Gammaproteobacteria > Pseudomonadales > Azotimanducaceae > UBA4421. The sequence goes on along the minus strand of JAQWQN010000205.1, from coordinate 5,461 downwards.
TCCGTTCAACTGCCAGGAATCGTTTTTCCAGGTGTCGATGCCAAATTCGCCTTCGCGGGGAACGGTGTGGAACGTCCATAACAACTCGCCGGTGTTTACATCGAACCCGCGCACGTCACCTGGGGGTGCCGGAGGTAGTACCTCGCCGTCATGCACTTGTGTGCCCAGGATTAATACATCGTTGCACACAATAGCGGGTGAAGAGTTGCCGAGCTGGGACACCACTCCCGCCAAATCGGGCACGTCAGGTTGATTGTGAGCGTTGTTGAGGGTGATTGTGCTCTGATTTAGACGAGGTACATCAGTGAGTAGATTCAGGGTGCCGTTATCCAGCGTGCCAAAAGAGTTAATGGGTTTGCCCGTTACGGCGTCTAGTGCAATCAAGCGCGCGTCTCCAGTGGCAATATGAATTTTTTTGCCCAGGCTGTCTTCGTGATAAGAGACACCGCGATGCAAAAAACCGTTGTTGGGTGGGCGTGCAAATTGGTAGGAGTGCGGATCATAGACCCACAGCGTCTCGCCATTGGCTGCGTCAATAGCAGCGACTTGGCTGAACGAGGTGCTGGTGTAGAGGATGCCATCTATCATCAAAGGGGTCGCTTCGAAGACCGAGTTTTGCGCGACGGTGATGTCGTTGTCGGGCGAACGCCAGCGCCAGAGCACCTCGAGATCTGCGATATTGTCCGCACTAATCTGATTAAGCGGTGAATATTTATTGCTGGAGAGGTTGCCTGCGTAATTTGGCCACTCGCCGGTTTGAGTGCCCGTCGCCAACACGTCGCGCTGGCTGACTACGCTAATCTGAGTGTTAACGGTGCTGCTGCTGGTAAGGCCGTCGCTCAGCGTTAGCTCAACGTGGTAGTTGCCCGGCAGGTCTGGTGTGATGTACACCGTATCGCCGATGCCCTTAATCAATGCTTGGCTGCCGGCCGGTGCCTGCACCAGTTCCCAGTCAAGCGCGGTGCGGTCCCCCTCTGGGTCGCTGCTGCCGCCCGCCCATAGGGTGACACGGCTATTGACGGCAGCGATCTGATTGGGACTGATGGTTGCAATTGGGGCTGAGTTCGCGCTTGCTGTTTGAGGGGGCAGCGCTTCGCGGACCAAGCCGGTGAACGTCGCTGAACTGAACCCTTGAGGGGGACTGGTGACGTGGTAGTTATTGCCGGAGCGAACGGTACTGCCGTCGCCGTTGCGTCGATAATTGCCGAAGCGGAGGATCACCAGGTCATCATCTGGGTAGATCGCGATCATTTGCCCTTGAACGCCCAAAGCGCTGAAGCCGTTAGGCTCTGCTGGCCACCAGTAGTAACCGTAATTGCCGCCACGAGCAGGCACTGTGCTTTCATTGATCCATGCTTCGTCGATAATCTGGCTGTCCTGCCATTCGCCGTTTCGGGCGAACAGCAAGCCGAAGCGTGCGAAATCTCTGGGGGTGGCATCAAGACAGCAGTAGGTCAGGACATTGCCGGCTGGGTCTGTCCACCAATCACCGGAAAAGCCAATCTCATCTCCGAAAGCGATTGCTAGGTAATAGTCGGCCGGTACGCCGGTTGCCGTTTTGATCAACTCACCGGCGATCATGACGTCGGAGTTGGAGTAGGTGTAGAGCTTTTCCCCGGGATTGCCCATTAACGGTCGATTCAGCGACAGTGCCAATTGATCCGCTGCGTTATAGAGCTCGGAACCGTCCGGTATCCCATCGCCGTCCGCATCACCGATTAATTCCAGCGCTGTGCGAACAGTGAGCAGGTGATTGACGGTGATGTTTCCTTTTTGGGTACCAGTCCAGGCAGGGATGAAGTCGGCCAATGACTGATCCAGGCCCGAAATCTCGCCTCGAGTTAAGGCAATACCAACCAATGCGCTGGTGAAACTTTTAGCAATGGACCAACTGGTAACGAGGTCGTCACTGCCTTTGTCGGGACTATAGCGTTCAGCAACAACATAGCCATTTTTTATGATTAGTACGGCACCGGTGTCATTGCCTGCGGCGAATGCATAGTCAAGTGCTTCATCAATCTCGTTCGCGCACAAGCCTTGTGCTTGCGGCGTGCTGGTCTCCCAGGTGCCATTAGGAAAAACAGTTGAGAACGGACCGGAGGCGTTTGCGCAGGTGGGCGTCGCAGAGGGTGTTGTTGTGCTGGGTGTCGTAGGCGTCTCACCACCGCCACCACCGCCACCACCGCCACCACCGCCACCACCACCACCGCAGGCGGTGGTTAGAGCGATGACCATGCTTATAAGCAAGAGACGTGCTCTTATCTGTTTGAAACGCATGTTCAGTCACCCTTTTTATACGCTTAATCGGACTCAGGTTGCGCAACGACATTATGAGCGAAATTACGCTGTGAGCCACTGTCAGGCGTCGTCTTTATCGCCTTCTCGGAAGATAAGCGCCGCATTTGTTGCCTAACAGAACCATAAGTTCAGGCGTTATACTTTGTGCTGGGTGGCCGCTTGCAGCAACAGAAGGCAACCCATATTTAAATAGGCCCTGAGGAGGGTTTGATGATGAGCGTAAGTGTAATAAGTTTACTCGGCCTAATTGGCTGGTCCATTCTGTTGACGTTTTTGGTGGTGATGGTCCGTGGCAAATCCCTTCTGGCGGGCACTACTAACTTTGCGCAAGATGGCAGCGACCTGCCAGGGTTTGCGCAACGCGTGACTCGCGCGCATGGCAATAGTCTGGAAAATCTTGCCATCCCTGCGGCACTGATTTTATACGGTGTTGCCACGAACCAAAGTGCGGTTACCGATGGCCTCGCGATGTTTGTGCTGGTCGCAAGGATTGGGCAATCACTGGTGCACTTGGCGTCCGCTGCGTTCCCTGCGGTCGTGCTTCGGGCTACTTTGTTTGTTGTGCAAATTGTCATCTGGATCATTTGGTCGCTGAATTTTTACGGGGGCTAGGTGGCCCTAAAAGATTGCGAGAGGAACACTGCCGGGATTGAATGGTAGGCTTCGCCTGCGACTCTAAAAGGCAGGCTAAGCGGCCCTTGCTGGTTCGCCAGCGGGGGTTTGCAATCTGCCGATGCCGCGACGTGTAGCGCATTGAGTTCGTCATCGACCTTCGTAGCGGTCTTTTTGGCAGCTTTCGTCTTGTGCGGGCTTTTTGCCCAGGGATTGCGCAAAAACTTGGTATCATGGTTGCCTCTTTAATGTTTGCAGATTAGGATGCCGCCGGTTTTTTTGTTTATCTTGAGATAAAGATTATGGCGCAGGTTGCTGCCTACATTTCGAACGTCTTTGGTAGGTCTCCTTTTGGTGGATTGCAGATACATGCGAAGGGGTGCGCGAAAACTGCCCGTGAACTTATCCCTTTGTTTGACGCGGCGAACGATGCGCGCTGGGAGGACGTCGATCAACTGTATCAGCAGATTGCCGATCTTGAAAACCAGGCGGATGACCAGAAACGTCTCGTACGTTCAACCCTTCCTCGTGGTTTTTTCCTGCCCGTAGCACGAGCAGATCTTCTCGATTTGGTCGGTCGCCAAGATAAGATTGCAAACAGATCCAGAGACATTGCCGGTCTTGTTCACGGTCGTCGCTTGCAGTTTCCGGTGGAGGTTCAACCCAAGATTGCAGCACTTGTCAGTGCTTCGGCAGAAATTTGCAGCCAGGTAGGGGACGTTGTGTCTATGTTGGACGAACTGATGGAAAGTGGCTTCAAAGGGATTGTCCGCGCTCGAGTGTTGCAAATGATAGACGACGTAGAACGCAAGGAGCACGAAGCGGATGGAGTTGTTGTAGAAATTCGCTCTAAGTTGTTTCTCATAGAAAATGATCTGCCTGCTGTCCACGTGATGTTCCTATATGCAGCTTTGGACGAAATCGCTGGATTAGCGGACGATGCTGAACGTGTTGCTCACCGGGTGCAGATGATGCTGGCGAGATAGGTTAGCAACGGGTAATCGTTCAGAAAAAGTAATTGGGATAATCGGGAATAATTGATGGAGTACACCACCATATTGCTCGGCTTGGCCGTGCTGTTTGGTTTATACATGGCCTGGGGTATTGGCGCTAATGACGTCGCAAACGCTATGGCGACTTCAGTTGGATCTAAGGCAATAACGATCAAACAGGCGATTTTGATTGCCGCGATTTTTGAGTTTCTCGGCGCTTTTCTCGCTGGTGGCGAGGTGACGTCGACTATCCGAAAGGGAATCATCGACTCGAGTATGATTAGCGACGCCAATGTGCTCCTTTTTGGCATGTTAGCTTCCTTGTTAGCCGCCGCTGTATGGCTCACTGTCGCTTCAAGATTCGGTTGGCCTGTCTCAACGACGCATTCAATCGTTGGTGCTATAGTGGGTTTCGCGATCGTTGCTGTCGGTCTTGAGGCCGTGCACTGGGACAAGGTAGGAACGATCGCAGCCAGTTGGGTCGTATCGCCATTATTGTCAGGAACGATCGCGTTCTTGTTAATCACGTCGGTTCAGAAACTCATCTTCGAGCACGAAGATCCGGATCGACAAGCGCGCAGATACGTGCCTGTCTACATCTTCCTAACCGCCTTCATTATTAGCTTAGTCACGTTTCTCAAGGGCTTGAAACATGTCGGTCTGCACGTAACCGGCATAGAAGCCATCCTCTATTCGGTAGGGATTGGCGCTGTTGTCGTCGTCCTTGGGATCGCCTTCCTACGTAGCAAACCGAGAGCCAATAACGTAGAACTACAGAAATTCCAGTTTGCCAACGTAGAAATTACTTTCAGCGTCTTAATGATTGTCACGGCTTGTGCGATGGCGTTTGCTCACGGGTCAAACGATGTTGCCAATGCGATCGGCCCCGTGGCTGCGGTGGTTTCGATCATTAATTCTGGTGAAATATCGCAGGAATCACCCGTTCCCATCTATGTGTTGCTATTGGGCGCAGTTGGAATTGTTGTTGGTCTAGCAACCTTCGGTAAGCGCGTAATGGCAACGGTGGGTAAGAACATCACCGAGCTAACACCAAGTCGCGGTTTTGCGGCTGAACTCGCTGCTGCGACGACCGTCGTGCTTGCGAGCGGTACGGGTATACCGATCTCAACGACTCACACGCTGGTCGGTGCAGTTCTCGGTGTTGGTTTCGCTCGTGGCATCAGCGCGCTTAACTTAGGGGTAATACGCAGTATCTTTATGTCTTGGATCATCACCCTACCTGTTGGCGCCGGTCTTGCCGTGATTTTTTACTTCACTTTACGATTGGCCTTTCCATAACTGAGCTGCGAAACAAAGCGGGGCAAATTAATTTGGGGCGGTCCCTCCTCTCGTTGCTCTGCCGTTCACATCCCACGCTCTCTTTGCGTGGTCCGGTTAGCCGACGTCGAGTTAACCAATTGAACGCTCAGAGTTTCTGAGACAAACCCGCTCGAAAACAGATGAATCAGAAGTACATCCTCATCGCCAGGTTATTGGCGCCAGCGTTTGAGTTTGCTGGCAGCCTGTCGAGATCACACAGATCAGGGCCTGCGTTAACT
>JAQWQN010000251.1 GCA_029244465.1 Pseudomonadales bacterium | reverse complement strand
CAGGCACCACATTGAGCAATCCCGCACCCAAATTTGGTGCCCGTCAACTTAAGTTTGTCACGCAATACCCATAGCAAGGGCATCTCTGGACTGACGTCCACCTCAAGGTCGTCGCCATTCACGACTAAGTTGTACTTACTCATTAATTCGTTCTTTCTCCGCTCTAGATGTTTAAATGATCGCGCAGTTTATAATAGAGCACAGACGGCTCGAGGAACCAAGGATTGCCTTTATACAGGGGTCGAGTTTTAAACTTGACGTCGGCGAACGCGGTATGCGCGTCTGTCTGCCCAGCAATTTCCCGGCCCATCATTGCCCCACAATAACTGGATAGCGATATACCAGAACCGCAATAGCCCATCGCATAGTGCACTCCATCGTGTTGCCCTACATGTGGCAACGTATCAAACGTGTAGCCGACAAAGCCGAGCCAGGAATGACTAATCCGCGTTGTGCTCAGTTGTGGAAAAATCTTGCACATCGCTTGGTGGAGGGCCGGCGCACTCACATTTGGATCCGTTTCACTCAGCGCGACGCGACCACCAAACAGGACACGCCTGCGGTCTGGTGATAAGCGATAGTAGAACACGAGTTTTCGCGAATCGCTCATAACACGATTGTGCGGTGAGATTTCACGCGCAACCGCTTCGTCGAGAGGCTCGGTAGCAATGATATAACTGCCAATCGGAATGATACGCCGACGCAACCAGGGCGACACTTCCTTGGTGTATCCGTTTGTGGCGATAGCTACCTTGCCTGCACGGACTCGCCCGTTGGGGGTGTGGACTTCGTATCCAGTAGATGCCCGCCGCTCTATGCGAAGCACCGGGCAGTGGCCACGAACCGTTGCACCGGCCTTGCGGACGCGAGCCAACAGCTCTAAATGGTAGCGTCCCGGATGCAGCGCACCGTGCTCTGGATAGACCACACCGCCATGATACAGGTCAGAGCCGATTTCAGATCGTTGCTCTTGGCGCGTGACCATATGCCATTCCGTTGCAAGTTCCGGTGGTAAAGCTCGCAGCGCCCGGGCCATCGATTCGTACGCACGTGGATTGTGCGCGCCCGAAAACCGGCCATTACGCTCCCAACCGCATTCGATATGCTCATCACGAATAAAGCGATCAAGATAATCCATCGCGTGATGGCCTTCTTTTAGCAGAGCGGTCGCTCGACCACGTCCATACTGGCGCGTCATCGCTGGAAATGTACCCTTCACACTCATGGACACTTGACCGCCATTGCGGCTACTACAACCGGCCCCCAGTTGTTGTGCCTCCAGCACCAGCGTCCCCATCCCTTCTCTCGCCGTTTGTAGAGCTGTGTGCAGACCGGTATAGCCCGACCCGACAACGAGCACGTCGACCTCATCCGGTAAGTCTTCATTCTCTACCTCCGGCCTCGGCGCATCTTCCCACCAATACGGCTCAATCTTAAAATCGTCAGCCAAAATTTCCGTTGCCACCTGACACCTACCTATGCTCTGCAGTGACTTGAATACTGGACGAACGCGAGCAATTATCACACCTTAAAACACCACAATAGCTATATCGGACTTTCCTATGAAACTAATCATGAGCAACAATTCACCCTACGCCCGCCGCGCTCGAATTACCGTGCGTGAAGCTGGACTCAACGAGCAAGTCGAAGAAATCGCGATCAAAAGTTTTGCTGAACTTCCTACTTATGGTCCAGGCGGAAAGATTCCGGTGCTCATCACCAACACCGATCAATCGATTTGCGAAGCATTGATCATTTGTCGCTATTTGAACGCGATTGCCAACGCAGGACTGGTTCCTATCCAGAGCCCTGAACTCGAAACCTGCCTTGTTCTGGAGTCTACCGCGAGCGTACTGATGGACGCTCTGTTCGCCCGGTCCTTAGAAAACAATCAGCGTGACCCACAATATCGGTCTAGCTCAGTTCTAGTACGTGAACAGAATCGAAGCCAGCGATGCTATGACACGCTTGATCAGGCATCGCTACGGGCCGATGACCCGGTCACGCTTGCCTCGATCACAATAATCGCCGCATTAGGCTACGCCGACTGGCGTGCGCCTGAAGATGAATGGCGTAGCGGCCGAGCCAAGCTCGCTAACTACTTTGAGCAAATGATGACCAGACCCGCATTCGCAAGTACCGCGCCGACCTATTGAAGCAGAGCCCAACCGTATCGTCTTTAGTCGGTTCAAGTGAATAGCCATATGCCACCAAAATTCGACGTCGCCAAACCTGTTGGCCAAACCTGTTAATAGGCGAAATCTATCAAATATTTAGCAACGTCAATCAATACCTAAAACGAAAAACCACACACGCGCACTCTATTTCGCAATGAGGGTATTTCCAGTTTGGCGACAGAGTTATGACCAGCGCCGCAGGGCAAATGAAACCCACGCGCCATTTACCTGCGACAACAATACGCTAACAGACAGGGAACGCGCCTTTGGCCGGGCATGCTCTTACAAGCCGCCGTTGATCACAATATCTTGCCCGGTCATCCAACTTGATGCATCCGAAGCCAAATAGACAACGGCCGGGGCGATGTCCTCAGGCAACCCAATCCGTCCAAGAGGCACACCAAACTGTTTTCCCATATTGGGAATATCCGCCTCAGTAAGATTGGTGAACGCTAGAAACACCTCTGTCGGAATAGGACCTGGCGAAACCGAATTCACCCGAATAGCCAGCGGCGCCATCTCAACCGAAAGCGTTTGCCAGCGGCTTGAGCACCCGTCCAAACCGCTTTGAGATTGAGATTCATCTGGAAGTCCCATTGGCGCTCAGGCATTTCTAGCAACGTTCAGGGAACACGATCATCCGCACCACCTGCATTACTCACCCAACACGTCAACACACCCATGTCAGAGAAAGCTTTTTCAGCGAGCGCTTGTACGTGCTCGATCTCCATCATGTCTGTTGTTACGGCTAGGGCGCGACGCCCGAGCCCTCGAATTCTTTCAGCAACGGCTTCAATTTCGTTGCTTCTTCGCGCGGCAAACACCACGGCTGCCACCAGTCACCACTGCTACCTGGCCATCAAGTTGGAAACGATCAAGTATGCTCATTGCGACGCATCCACTAAACAGCCATGCTCATCTCGAATTTCAGCACCAACCACGCGTGCTCGGCTATCACCGAAGGGCGCATCTCGGTCCGTCAATGCCGCTTTCAGCCCCTCAGTCGAAATCTGCTTGAAGACATCTTTGGCCGCTTTACTGGTGTGGGCTCGGGCATCGTTTTCGGCCGCTAAACGCTGCACAGTCTGCGCACCCATAAGCTCCATGCCGACATTAATAATTCGTTTGTTCGTCGACAACATTTCAGGGTCGATCCAACTCATACGGTCAGCAAGCCCTTCTACTTCGGCCTCTAACAATTCCTCAGGCACCGATTTCAAGACCAGACCGATTTTTGCCGCATCTTCACCACTCAAAGTATCTCCCGTCAACAACAAGCGTTTGGTCCATTGAGGTCCGCAGTGATAGAGCCACATTTGGTTTGGAGCCGCCCCCATATTGCGCAATGCTGAATAACCAATATTGGCGTTGTCGGAACAGATGAGTATGTCGCAGTAAAGCGCAAGATCCGTGCCGCCCGCGAAACAGTGCCCGTGAATTTGCGCAATCGACGGTTTGTGCATTTCAAATAGCGTCCGCAGACTGCGCTGAAAACGTTCAATACCCCACGCATCGTCATCAATGCCACGGCCTCGTCGTCGCTCTACTCCATCATTTTCTCGCTTGCGCGATGGCGTTAAATCATATCCCGCACAAAAGGATTCACCAGCCCCTTTCAAGATGACACAGTGCACCGACTTGTCATCATCTGCTTCCCATAACGCGTCACGCAGCTCTTCAACGAGCTCTATCGACAGTGCATTTCGTTTCTCCGGTCGGTTCAGCGTGATTCGGGCCCTACCCTCGTCAACTTCATATAGGATATTTTCGTAATTCGGCATCTCTTAGCTCCAGCAATGGTTAATCAGTTCAGATCATCAAACGTATAGCCTACATCGTGCCCACTCCCCATCGGATCCCACGACGCAACAGTTCATAGTAAGTTGGGGAATTCCAAGAGCCCCTAACAACTGGAACAACGTCAACCATCGGCTTCATATCATGCTTACCCGTACAGTGCCCCAGGGAAAGATAAAGCACTTCGCCTTGGCCAACAGAATGTAAGTACATTTGCGGGTGCGTATCCTTATCAGTGCCATACTCTGATCGAACGTAGCCCTGCGATGGCTCACTATAAGATGCTTCCAACAAGACCCGCTGCTCCCCAAGTGCCTCGCAGTAGTAAGGCTCTTCATCGTCAACTTCAAAGTCCTCAATACGCTCAGTCAACGGATGGACATAATCAGTCACCTTAACCGCGATTCGCTGATTCGCCGGATGTGCGATAAATCGACTTCCTAACAATTGCATGTAGTTGGGAGCCACGTCAGGCGTATCCACTTTGCCGCCCGCCACGAATTCGAGTAACGCATTAGTCGCGTGCAAGGCGAACCACCGGCCACCATCGGCAAGAAATTCAGCCAAGCCTCGCTGCTCTTCTTCAGTCGGTCTGAGATCACAGGTATAGGTAATCAACAGGGATGAAGACTGAATCCCCTTGATGTCCGCAAAACTATCAGCGACCCGGGTACTTATATCCTCGTTTTCCGCCAAGAGCTTTAGCAATTCCAGGCGAGCGAAATTAGTGTCGTGATACTTCGCATTACAGACCAAATACACATCAACTTTCTCATTGCTTTCCATCCTGCCACCTCATTTATTTAAAAATTTCTGTTGCACCAGAGATCCCTACCGGTAATCAACGCCTCTGCCACTGTTCGAAAACTGGCCAACCCGGCGCGACATCAGCGCCCATCGCTGCGCTGGCAAGCCCTCATCTCGCATGTCGCACAGAAACGCTGTTAACAAGCAGATTTGCCGTATAACGTGACGTTTATAATCGATCGCTCGATACTTTGCATAGGCCGCTGTAAACGTTCGCTGGCCAAAAACAAAAAATTTGTATCGCAACCCCAACCAATAAGCCACCACATTTGCTCGCCGGTCAACGTCGCTGATTGGTTCACCCATCGCCTCACTCACTACGCGCTCGATGATACTTAACCCGGTCAGGGACATATCGGTAAAGTTATCAAGACCATTAGGCACAGGAAAGCCGGTCTGTGTCCGACGGGTGTAATAGCGACCAGCGCAACTTCGCCCAAATAGTGCTTCAATTCCTGGCCGACCCTTCATGAGGCCAGGTAATCCACCTCGGGTTGCGGCGGGATTCTCTAAATCCCAACAGGCCAACACGGTAACCTTTACGTTCTCTTGATAATCTCCTTCGCCAAAGATAAGACTGGCAAGCGACGCCGCGAAATCGATGCTCGCAGCGAAACCTCCATTACATTCGCGCTCTCATGAGATCATGTTATAACCGTCCCTCCGCCCGTTGGCAGCAGCTAGACTTTTCATCAGTTTGCTTAGTTTCCCCGCCATAATATACTGGTCCTAGAGCTTAACAATGTGGATATAGCGGGCATCGTGGAAGGTCCGAGCAGAACGATCAATATCGAAACTCTGCCACATTTATTTGGCGAACTGCGGACCAACACATAGACGCAACCCGAACAGCAAAAGATGAGTCGCTGCTGCCATCGTTGCTGCCACAAAGGAACTGAACACAAAGTCATTCAATCCGATAGTTTCCGCGTCCGCACTCAACGCAGCTCCAACCGTCAGCGAGGCAGCCATGACCAATGCAATCGAACACACTTATATTACCGCCTTCGGCAAACTTCATGACAAGGCTAAAGACGTATTCGATCGTCAGCTCGAAGGGTACTTTCAACCAGAAGACGACCTGACCTTTCAGGTTAGAACACCGTCTGGTGACAGTCAGTTGCCGATGGGTTTGTTAATCTACATCAGCCCAAAATCGGGCGCTCGCATGCCTGAAGCGTGGGGTCCGATTCTTGATCAGCATAATCTTGTCTGGGTCGGCGCGGAAGGGTCGGGCAATGAAGTACATGTCGCACGCCGAGTTGGACTAGCACTACTCGCCCCGGCCGTCGCGAGAACTTACACAACGCTCGACCCAGCCCGTTTTTACCTTTCCGGTTTTTCAGGTGGCGGTCGTGTTGCTAGTATGATGATGCCCAGCTATCCAACCCTATTCAGCGGTGCGATCTTTATTTGTGGTGCCAACCCACTCACCGTCACAACCGAGGCAGCAATTGAAACGCTAAAAAATGTACCAATGGTCTTTTTAACCGGTACAGGCGATTTTAATCTGGAAGATACCCAGTGGTCTTTAAAGACCTACCTTCAAGCTGGGCTCTCTCGTACCAACCTGATGGTGATAGAGGGCTTGGAACACGCTTTGCCGGACGCCGCTGCGCTAAACGATGCTTTGGTTTGTCTCGACTAAGAGCGCTGCCCCTCACCTTCGGTTCGCGCCTAGTCGGCGATAAATCGATGCAACACGTTCTCCGTAACCTTGGCAATATCGTTCTGCTCAAGCCCATAGGCCCAATCGGTGCAGCCGGTTGTGAAAACTTGTCCCCGCCCACGCTTGAAAGTACCAAGCACTGCATGGCCAGCTTCGAACTGTCTTCGGTTTGCCTCTGTGTCCTCGCCTCCCAATCGTTCAGCCACCCAATTAAGTTCGCCAATATAACTTTCATGCAGTTCACCTGAGGCTTCATGGGTTTCCCATAGTCGTGCCGGCGCCGTGCCAAGCACCTCAAACCCTGCTGGTATGGTTGGCTGTGCTGCTGACGATAGACGCGCAAACGGTTTACCGTCCACGTATTCAAGTTCGCAACCATCGCATTCGTAGGCAACCACAATCCCGTCGGCGCCTAAGTCGTCGCCTTCAGCGAGAGCAAGCGAATCAAGCGCCCAATGGTCAGGCTGCCAGACCGTGTATCCGCCGGAACCTTTAGGGGCATTTGGCATGTGTGCGTAACCTCCCCGAGTAAACGAAACCCCCGTCATTTCACTCTCGGGCCGGTCCACCAGTGGGTCAGACCACATCGTCGACAGTCTCGGAGCGTTTTGAGCATCGTAGGCGGGGTCCTTGGTAAGCGCCGTTTTGTAAGCAACCAACTGCGACCCCTCACCTTCAAAACGTGCTTGCCAGAATGAGGTGTTGCCAGAAAAGAACGCAGCGTTCCCGCCATTTTCGATATAGCTTTCGACATTGTTGCGCATGCCCACAGACCAATATTCGTCATGCCCTACAGATAGATAAGCCGGATATCCTTGCAACAGATTTTGATCTTGATCAAGGTCGTAACTTGTCGCATAGCCAAAACTGAAACCGCGGGATTCAGCCCATCGTGCAAACAAAATCTCCCAGTTTGCCCAGCCTGCGGCCATGCTCCATTGCGAATAGCCCGTCCGCGCAAAAGCCCGGCCTTCATCTCTGTCCCAATCAACAAATCGTGCAATCCGAAAGCGCTGTGGATCACTTTTGTGCAAAAATCCGCTCGGCAAGGGTCTGCGTAGTGCCGAAGTGTTGCCACCCGTGTAAAAGCTGGGTCCACCCCAATCGTTATAAGCGGCCCAAGTGGAGGTGGAAAGCACCAAAAGCGCATCCTGAGGCTCAGTGGCGAGCACCACAAAATAGGCTTCCGCAACCCGATCATCGTCAGCCACAAAGCGAACTAGATAAAAGCCGGACCGCCACGTCAGATCAACGGTTACTTCCCCGCTTGGCTGCCAATCACAGCCAACGACCGACAAATCATCAGGCAACTCCTGTTCAAAAACCTGAATCGTTCTTTCGAGCACAACGTCATCGGTAGCCCCTTTTCGTATAACTTGCAGCCGTGCTCGTTCTACTTCTCCGTGGCAATAGAGCGTAGTTGTCGCACCTGGTGCAACACTCTGCGGCCAACAGTATCCGGCAAACATCTACCCTATTTTCCGTTGATACTGCTCAACGCTGCCAAGTGCCGCAAACGCGTCAGCCGCCACTTCACAAATACGCTCGATATCGGCATCGTTGTGTTCGGTCGATACGAAATGGTTGTGGTGCCCCAACACATAGACTCCCCGACGAACACATTGATCAATCCATGCAAAATGCCCCTTCATACTCACGTTACTCAGCCGGTAGTAAGGCATCGCAGGGATGCCAGACGCGACAAGGTCAAAGCCGAGCTCACTGGCCGTTTGCACCAACCTGGCGTTGAGACGATTACCAAAGTCCGTCATTTGTTTGGCCGCATCTACTTTTTGCAATTCTTTCAGCGTTGCACTGGCTGCCGCCATAGGCGCAGCGTTAAAGAACTGGGTACCCGTGAAAAATACTTCCTGAGCAGTTTCTTTTAATGCATCGGTGCCCATTAAGGCAGACAAGGGATAACCATTACCGATCGCTTTACCAAAACATATGAGATCTGGTGTAAACCCGTACTCAAGATGAGAACCCGCAAGATTGATCCTAAAACCAGATCGCACGTCATCCATGATGAGTACGATGCCATGCTTACGGCATAGCTGTTCCATCTTCTGCCAGTAACCCTCAGCCGGTAACTCGTTGTCTCTGAAAACTGGATGGTCATAAGGCGAGGAGATAAAACAAGCTATCTCACCAGGGAATCGGCTAATCATGCGTTCGAATGCCCCTGCATCATTCCACGGCACTGTTGTTACATGCTCAAGATCGGAATCGATCGTGCCCGGGCGACCATCTTGCATCCATGGCGATACCCCGTGATAGCCTTCGTGCACTTTGACAATCTTGTTACGACCCGTAGCCGCTCGTGCAATCATCACGGCGAGGGCAGTACTGTCGCCACCATTCTTGCCGAATAGTGCCCAATCCATATCGGACACCATGTCTACCAACGTTTCTGCAAGTTCAACCATGGCCGGAGCAGCCAAGCTTACGGTATTGCCTACCGCGTACTGTTTGCGCGCGGCCTCATCGACCACGGGATGGTTGTAACCAAGAATCATCGGTCCATAGGCACACATGAGATCAACGTATTCGTTATCATCGACATCCCAAAAGCGTGCGCCTTGGGCCCGAGAGAAAAAAGATGGGCTACCCTCTCGCACACTAAACCCATAGTGCCCGAAAACCCCACCAGGGATTACCTCTTTGGCCCGCTCGAGGAGGTGGCCAGAATTCGACACATCGAATGTATTCATAATCTTGTCCTGTTAAACGTTTGCGAGAGTGGCATTAGCCTTGCAACCCGGCCAAGCAACCGGTCGCAGCCAAGACCTCGGTCAATTTTTTCTCCCCTGCCACCGCGTGGTATTTCTCTCGTAACACTTGCAACGACTTAGCATGGTATTTCTGCGGACCTTGTGACCAGGTCTCGCCGTTCAGCTGCACAGAAAACGCATCCTTTCCTTCCGTCATGCAAGTGGCATTGGCAAGCGTCCATGGCATAAAGAGATCGCCTATCTGGCTCGAGATAAACGGTGCCAGTGTCTCATGCAGTTGCGTCCAGTCGACAAATTCTCCTTCCGCAACGGGCCGCAACATGCGGTGAATCCAATCCAACAGATGCGGCGCTTGCCCTTCTATCCAAGCACTACCAGTTGGATCAGTCCAAGCACAATAGACTTGACCCCAGAGACCGAAGTCGGCAAACGCAGGTCTATAACCAAAGAGGTATGGGAATTTCTTAAGGTGCGCATCAAGTAAGGGTATGGCATCGCGAAACGATTGCTCTATCTGCGGGGCTGTCACTTCATTCGACCCGACAAAATGCACGCGGCCCCGCATGTGTTCCATGACCTGTTCACGAATTGCTAACCGTGCTGCTTCGTCATTTTTGGGCGCGTTCATCGCTGCAATTCTGCCACCGGCACTCGCACAATCTTCATCGCGCGCCCAACGCAAATGAAACATCCACTTGTTACCCCACTCGTCGCCGAATTCTTCTATGAGTGCAGACAGAAACTGACAGGTCGTATCCGCGGGGTAGATTGACGGCACCAAAAAATTAGCCTCCAAGGCCTCAATGATCGGTGTCGAGTCCTGCATGGCTTCATCGTCCGGGCCGACGACAAGAGGAATGATTGGTATTTTCGCATACTTCTGGTACTCGGCAGCGGAATCCGCATTGCGGACAATCCATTGATGAGGAATACCTTTGTAGCGAAAATAGCTTCTTACTTTCACCGAATATGGGGACAGCTCCGCACCAAAAATTCTGTATTGGTCCATCGTTACTCCTGCCCGCCAAATACCTGATGACGGATTGTTTCTGTGTGTTTTTGAATATGCTCAATCTCGTCAGCCGAAAAACCGAGTTCCTGCATGACGGCAGCAGTAGCGTTGCCAAGTGCCGGCGGTGGCCCCTTCACAGACCCAGGTGTTTCGCTGAGTTGTACCAAATTACCAACGACCCGAGACTCACCAATTCCTGCCAATTTCATTGGCACTATGTATTCATTTGCGATCGTTTGCGGGTCGTTGATGACTTCCATGTGATCCTGAATTTTCTCGACGATGACGTCGTCCCGCGCGTAAAAAAAATCTTGCCATTCCTGAGTGCTGCGAGCGGCGAAAATAGCGGTCATCACGGCTCGAACGTGGAGCACGTCCGCATCGCTTTGGGTATCGGGAATCGCACCCATGCGCTTCATCGCATTATCCCAAAGCGGATTGTCTGCTAGCCCAGCCTGGCCGCCAAACTCACAAAACAAGCGCCAAGCTTCGTCACCCACTAGCGTGAACAAAAACATGCCATCGTCTTTCGCTCGATAAACGCCGTACGGACCTCGGATATTTGGCATGTGACTGCCATCTCGAGTAACGCTACTACCGGTGAGCAGCGACTGTTGCAGTTCCCAACTCTGCAGCCAAATCTGCCCCCCCAAGCCAGAGGTATTCACTTGTTGGCCAACACCATGACGTTCTCTCGCGACAATCGCCGTCATGATGCCAAGCGCAAACTGTAGCGCACCACCAGTATCCGCGATGGTTGAGCCCGCAGGCATTGGCAGCCCTTCTCGCGGTCCGCAAAGGCTCGCCAGACCACCTCGAGCCTGGGCTGCACCTTCAACCATCGGGCGATCGGCGTCTGGACCAAGAGGGCCAAAACCATTGACCGCCGCATAGATCAGCTGTGGGTGGTCAGATGACAGGCTCTGATAATCGAGGCCTAACTTTTTTAAAAAAGGCGCGCGATAATTCGTCAAAAACACATCCGCTGTCGCGACGAGACGACGGACCACCTCCTGGCCCTCTGCTGTTTTTACATCGAGGCAAACTGAGCGCTTGCCGCGATTTCCAGCGATGAACATCGACCCGGGCGTTTCCGGCGGTGTGTCATTTGCGATACCTCGATGGAATCTACTGGCATCTCCAATCGGCGGTTCGATCTTTATCACATCCGCCCCCATATCCGACAGATAAATACCTGCAGCGGGCCCCATAATTGCCGTGCCCATCTCAACCACACTAATGTCCGATAGCGGTTGCACCATAGCTATATCTTTCTCTCCCTTATCTTCAAATTACTTCACTCCAACTAACGCCAAACCGCAGTTTTTGAGCAAAACGATCACTCAATGCGCTGACTTGCCGATGGTTGCATGTGTACACGCTGTGGGTACCTTTGTACAGATCTGCGCGTCTCTTCGCGACCGAGCCGTTCTTCGCTTCGAGGATGCAGTCACGCTTGTCGGTATCTACCATAAAGGTTCAAAATGAGGGCTACAAACCAATGACTGAAACAGTTCTTAAATTAGCCTCGCCTGCGGCAGACCTTGGCGTGGAACATGAGAATAAAAGTGAAAACCACCGAGAACTCATTCTTCGTGCCACCCTGCGTGTCAGTGTCGACGATGGCGTCAGCGCCGTCACACAAATGGCAAAACACCTCGAGATGCTCAATGTGATCGATCCGCAAAGTGCCGCACGAACCGTCGTACATTTGATCCGCGGTTACGAACTAGAAAGACTGAGTTACCACAAGCCGTATACTGAAAACCTAAGCAAGCGCCTTAGTGGAGTTCTTGCGACTCAGACACAAACCGACATTCCACACGGAAGCTTGAAATGAAACACGAAACACAAATCAGCATTCTCAAAGCACTCATGCAGCAACTCGACGAAGGCAAGAACATCGACGCTGGCGTGCAATACAGGATGCCAACCAACGGCTATGTCTGCCCGGAAATCGCAGCCAAAGAACACCAACTCTTCTTCCAAAATCACGCACAACTTTTAGGGCTTTCTCAAGACCTCCCACGTTCCGGTAGTTATGTCACTAACGATGACTTTGGCACCCCGATCCTTGCGACTCGAGACAAAAATGGGACGTTCAGAGCGTTCCTTAACGCCTGTCGGCACCGTGGCGTCCGCGTTGCACAAGAAGACCGAGGTCGAAAAACTCTCTTCACTTGCCCATTCCATCACTGGGGGTATTCTAGCGGTGGCGATCTGATTAACGTCCCAGATCAGGCCCATTTCGGTGCGATTGACAAGGCATGCAAGGGTCTAATCGAGCTTCCCGCTGTCGAGCGGGACGGTATCTTATGGGTGCATCCGCAGCCGGATGGCGTGCTAGATATCGATAAATTGCTCGGAAAAACGCTAGCAGACGAATTGGCCTCCTACAATCTCGCTAGCTTGCTCTACGCTGGCACGAAAACAATCACCAAAGACTTAAATTGGAAGTTAGCTAACGATACCTTCGGCGAAACTTACCACTTCGGCAAGCTACACAAAGACACCTTAGGCCGACTTAACTATGGCAATAACCTCCACTTGGAAGAGTTTGGGCCGCATCATCGGTTTGTAACCGCATCGAAAGCAATCGATAAGCTGAGAACACAACCGGAAGCTGATTGGGACATCGGTGTCGGCGCGGGCTTCGTACTCTACTACCTCTTCCCGAATATCCAACTCATCGTCAATCCAGGCACGTGTACGCTCGTCAAAATCTATCCTGACCCTGAACGTCCTGGGCGATCAACCTCCCAAATTGTCGTCTATTTCAGCCAAGTAGCGATGGACGCACTGGTTGAAGAAACACCCGCAACGATCACCCCGGACATGGTCTATGGCACTAATGAAGAACGGAGACCGTCACTCGCCGCGACGATGGAGGTGTTCAATAGTACGATCGAACAAGAAGATTACCTGATGGGGGAATATCAACAGAAGTCCGCCGAGAACGGCCTACTGAGAGAAATAATGTTTGGTCGCAACGAACCTGCATTGCACCATTTCCACAGCACTTTCCGAAACAGGCTCGGGCTGTCACCGCTGGAGAAAATCGAAGCCTAGTGGTTCTCGCCCCGCACGATATCCATCAGTCGGCCAAGCGTAGAGACACGGGCATCTAGCGTGTCTCCTGCCGGCGACACCTTCAAGGTTGTCACACCCGCATCGATGTACGCCCTGATGCGCTGCCGCACACGCCCTTCGTCGCCAAAGAGATTCGTCTGCAAAATCATTGCGTCCGGCACTTTTTTTGCAGCCTTATCGCGATGACCAGCATGCCAAAGCGTTTGCACCTGCTCAACTTCTTCAGCCCATCCTGCGCGCGCGTAGCTATCGGCGTAAAAGTTTTCATCGCGGGATCCCATTGCCGCGATCGTGAATGCTCGCCCCATGCGCTCTTGCTCCACTAATTCATCGATAGCACCAAACTCGACCCTCGCAGCACCGGCCCCGATATCCAGATCAGCAAGGTTTCGACCAACCGATCGAGCACCCACATCGATATGCGGCAAGAGGGCCTCCGCGTGTTCCGGACAAAATGTCGTTCCAATCCATCCATCCGCTGCCGCGCCTGTATACTCGAGGCTTTTCTTTCCCAGCGTCGCCAGATAAATCGGAATCGACTGACCGCTAGCACCGCTTAGGCGCAAACTCCGACCTCGGCTGCCAGGCAGTGGCAGTCGGATACGATCACCGTGATACGCAATCTTTTCCCCAGCAAACGACATCCGGAGTACTTCCACTGTCTCCCGCAGACGTGTGAGTGGCGCCGCAAAGGAGACCCCGTGCAGACCCTCAACAACTTGAGCACCACTCACGCCTAAACCGAGCAGAAATCGATTGCCCGACAATTCTGCCAACGTTCGCGCTGTCATCGCGATCATACTTGGTGCGCGAGCGCTCAATTGCATGATCCCGGTTCCCAGCCTAATGGTTTCGGTCCGCGCCGCCAAGTACGCCAAAGGCGTGACAGCGTCAGCCCCCCAACCTTCGACCGTCCATGCGGCGAAAACACCGAGCTTTTCTGCCTCTTGAACAAAACTCACCTCGTCACGAAAACTGGGACCTCCCGGCACAGGCCCGTTGACACCAACACTTATCCTCACCTTCTCGTACCCCGCAACTCAGGAGTTCGCACGTTTGCCAACCAGCAACCCACCATCCACCGGCAGCAGCACACCTGACACATAAGATCCAGCGCGACTGGCCAAGTAAATACATGCAGCACCAATATCTTCCGGCTTGCCAACGCGTCCAGAAACCGTAACAGCGCCCACAGCCGCGCGTCCTTCTTCCGTTTCTAGATAACGATCCAGCATGCCGGGAAATGGTCCGGGAGCGACGGCATTAAACGTAATGTTGTGGCCACCCTCACGGCCGTGTTTATTGCCAGCCAGTCCCGCAAGTTGTCGGGTCAAATGAATCAGGCCCGCCTTGCCCATGCCATAAGCCCAATCGTTATCCCCCGCAATACGAACCCCATCCACCGAGGCGATATTGATCACAGATGCATGCACTGCAGAATTGGCAGCCGCTCTCAGGAGGGGCAGGCATGTCTGTGTCAGCGCGAACGGCGCACGCAGGTTCACCGTTGTCATGGCGTCCCACTCCGCCATCGGCAATTCTCCAAACCTGTGAATAAACCCTCCTAACGCCGCATTATTAACGAGCACATCGAGTTTGCCTTCACGCTCATCAAGCGTCCTGCCAAGTGCCGTTATTTCCTCGTCATTGGAGAGATCTGTCCTTAGCGGAATGCACTCGCCCGGACCCTCTTCGGCAAGCTCATCAGCAGCTTCCTGCAAATCACTACGAGAGGTGATGTAGACTCTTGCACCACCCGCGACAAATGCACCAGCGATACCACGACCAATACCACCGCCACCACCCGTTACACAAACAACTTTTCCCTCAACACCGAATAGATTATTGAAGTCCATCTTAATTCCCCTTTAGCTAGCCCTGCACATACCTTAAAACTAACACCCAGCAGCCATGGCGCAAAAGTTGAGGGCAGACCATTAACGTCAGATCTAGTTTCCGCTAGACTCTTCTGAAATGACCAAACAATCAACAACCCGTAAGGAACTCAAAGCTGAGACTCGCCAACGTCTTATTCTAGCGGCTGAAGATCTTTTTAATGAGCTTGGGTACAACGCAACGACACTAGAGGCGATCGCCAAGCGTGCAGGGTTTCACGTGCAGACGCTGTACCGACACTTTGACAACAAAGTACAACTCGCAATGTCTGGCGAAGAGGAGCAACTCGCCGACTTTACAGTAGCCATACGAAACCCCGACCGCGCCAGTACAACTATTCAATTCTGGCGCGATTACGTAAATACGGCGGCAACGAACGTTGTCATCGAGGATGGTGGCCAGGCCTACCGAAAAGCTCTTGAAAGCTATCGCGACACACTCGCGCTTTCCCCTGCCCTAGCGCGCATTGGACGTGATTATCGCTCATTGTTGGCGGAGTTCTTAGAGCAAGACGTGGCGTTAGTAGATGCAGCTGAGCGAAAAGAGATCGCTCGTCTGATTGCCATTACGCTTTGGGGCGCGAATGAACACGTTATCTCGAACCATAGACGAAAGGCAGAATTCGATCTAGTTCAGGAAGCAGTTGCCATCATCGACCGCGTAGAGAATCTGTACTCGCACATCCTAAAGCCCGTGTGATAACGCGTTTTAAAACTGCCAATTCCGATCATGGAACTGCAATAACTCAAGACCAAATGCGTCATAAAATCTAAGCGGATTATGATCAACATTTGGCGCTACCAGTGTCTCCACAGGAATTTCTAATCCGCGCAAATACTCTAGATACTCAAGCGTAGCCGCATAGTTAAACCCTGCCGTACCCACCCAGATCATGATTCGCAAACCGCGATGACGACCAGATTGATAGAGCTTAGCGAGACTGTAAGCGTCATTACCCTCGCCGAAATCGAAGGACGGGGCATCCACACCACCGCGCAAATCGATTTCCACCCCCTTGTTTTCGAATATGAGCTTCTCAACCCCGTAGCCTGGCCCGCCAGGCGCGGCGGAGACAAACAGTTCCGGGTATTTGAACATGATGCGCGTCGTTCCTCGTCCGCCCTGCGAAAACCCCTGCAATGCACGACCACCACGAGTGGCGATAGTGCGATAAGTTCGATCAATAAAGGGGATCAACTCTTTAACAAACACGTCCTCACCTAACGAATTGCCATAGTTATAATGGCTAACCTCGCCGCCATTCACCCAAACAAAAATCATAGGACGAACCGCGCCGGAGGTCACCGCCGCATCGACTTTGCGCGCGAGATCAATAGTCAAAGACTCGTTGCCGGGTCGTCCGCCATGAAGGTAGTAAATGACCGGATAACGTTTTTCCGCTGCTTCTAAGGTTTCATAACCTGGTGGTAGGTAGATGTTAAATCCGACTGGGACAGCCATCGACGGACTTATAAAAGTCGCGTGCACGCGACGGGGGTGAGTTCGAGCTGCAGAGGGTGGATTCACCCAGCTAAACGGTCTACTCAGTCGTGCTATGAACGCAGTGATCTCTGCTCGCGTGGCACCGCTATCGCTGTTCGTATCCAAAAGCGAGAATACCCCTGGCGGCGCTTCCTCTTCGCTCAGCACACCGTCACCATTCTGATCCAGCGCCATCATCCGGTCGACTGCAGGGTTGTCTGTTTGCGCACAAACGTTAACTGAGCAAAGCGTCCCGAAGATCATGGCACTTGCCACACGAAACATCGTTTTTATCGCTGAAGACTCGCTTTTATGATTTTCATTCGAGCCCCTAACCACAAAAACAAAGCACCCGCAGTTCGATACTTTTACGCTCTATCCCCAGTGGTTGGGGGTGCGGAAAGGACGCATGCGGACAAGTCGTGCCGATCACACCTTCAGAGTCATAGGATTTAATCACCAGCACATCATCTGGGGTCATGTCCGGATACGAGTACCAGCGATGCGCATCCGATGCACAGACACTGAATGTCTCGATCCCGATATCGTACCAACTGTAATTTTCCGCACCGTAGCCATAGACAATCACCTCCAGCAGATCATCTCGACTGACGGTACGCGCATCGCAAACCGCCAGCGGATTGTCATGCGCCGACACGCTGAGCGGACGCCAAAAGTTCAGCGCGTAAACGTGGGTTGACTTAGGGACTGTTTCTCCGTGGAGGCCCAAATACCGATCCCACGTTGTCGCGTCGGTATAATCCATATGGACGTTGCCGATGTAACCTCCGCCGCTCGATACCCCGCTCTCACGCTGGGAACCGTCAATCCCACCCGACGAAAGTTGCTTTTCTGATTCACGGATAATGTGGTCAAAGGTGTATGTCGTATGTGCGCCAGTAAGCTTCCGCGCCAACGCCTTGCACTCCTCGTAGTAAACACTCATCACCTCTGCACAGTCATAAAAATCATGGATCGCAGTTGGTTTTCGCACCATCTCAAAACCACTCGTATGGATCCCCAAACCAAGCTCGTGGCTAGCATCCAGGACGTTAACTTCCTGCACGTCCGTGGCATTTGCGCCGGTTGCTTGTCGTAGGTCGTTAGACACCATCGACCGCCCTCTAAGGTCAGCGGGTAAAAAGTGCAATTCCCCTTTGACGGCTGTCGACGCGAGTTGCTCCAGCGTATTTTGGCTCATGTAATCTCCAATAAATGCGGCAGTTTCGCCCAACCGGCTTCATGTGTGGTGTAAAAACGACTCATCAGCTTAACCCGGCGAAAACGCCAAGCGTCATCGACACAGACAAGCTCGTCATCATATTGCGCAGCAAGCCACACCGCCTCATTCGATTCTTTCAGCGTTGCCGTCTGCATGAGGTACCAACGCCCGCGAGCGTGGGTTGCATCATCATTGACCTCAACCGCAGAATTAGTCACATGATGGATGGCAAAGGACATAACGTTAGGCATGTGAGTGAAGAACTTATGCAACGCCTCACGTCCAGCAAACAAACCCATCTCGCCACCATCCCAGACACCATCCTCTGTGAACAGCGTCGTCAACGCGTCGGCAGAGTATCCGGCATCACATAACTCACAGTAGTTTGCCTTTAACACGCGTATCTGTTCCAGTGCTTCGATCTTTTTCAGCCGCGCTTCAATGGTCATGTTCATGCCTACTCCCATTCTATATTTTTCGCTCACCTTCTCTGCAGGTCGCACACGTCTATTGTCTCCCCGTTTTTGGCCTCGCTTACCAACTCACCTGCGCCCTGAGGTCAGCACCCCCCGCAACTCGTAGTTGAAATCGCATGAAGTCCCGCCAATCCACACGCCACAAAACCGAAGGCTTTAGGATAAACGCTTTGGCGGCCTTCAAGATCGCTAACGCTGAAGGCCATCTGGGCCAATGGGCCACAAAGGCACCGCGCTCAAGAAGCCACTCGTGGCAGCGGAAATCCTTGTTTGCTGTAAGGGAAGGAATCATCGAACCCGATCAGTTCTCGCATGAGTTCAGGGTTGTCACAATCGTGCCAGGGTTGATCAGCCATGGTAACGCGCAGGTTTTCCTGCGGCAGCACCGATATATGTCGATAGTACGACACCGCACACAGACGTAACCCCGGTGTTTGCTTGTGAAACGCGCCATGCCAGGTCGCACCATGGAAGACGATCGCCGAACCGCGCTTGGCTTCGGCTGCAATCGCTTCGTCCGCCGCGCCCGGTGTTGGCCACGAGTTCCTTTTATGTGAACCCGGCACATAGGCCAACGCGCCATCCCTCTGCGTATAGTCGGTTAACGCCCAGGTGACGTTGGCCGTCAGAGCCGTGTCACCCCAAGGCAGGGGATTTGCACCTTGATCAGGGTGCAAGCCAAGATCGGGTCCGTAACCAAAATCGCCTCGCCACTTAATAAAAGAATTTGCACTCGACAATCTACGCGCGGCTCCCTGACCGCGTGTCTGAGCACCCATCAAGTGATCAATCAGAAAATCTACCTTCGGGTTAACGGCCAGATCTCTAAAACACCGATCAATTTGCAACAACTGCTGAATCAACGCTTGCGTCGGATCTGGCGCACCCTCTCCCGCGACAAATTGCGCTCGCCCACCACCTGGCCATTCCAACGCTTTTAACGGTCCCTCTTGCAAGGATATCGGACAACCCGTAAGCGCTGTAAATTTGGTCAGCAAGGCATTCACTGAGCGATCAACAAATTCAGACGTCACACCGGTTATTTCGGGCGGCAATATCGTTAAACCGTTGGTTTCGAGCTCTTCAATGTAGGGCTCGAGACCTGATTTTTCAGCCTCGTTTGCTAGCTTTTGATTCATGTTCGATCACCTCGTTCATCATTGACAAGTCTATCGTTTGGCGCACTTGCCAAGCTACAGTTGCCCGGAATGTCCCGGTTTTAATAAATCGTTCCGGTCACGCCCTTTCACCCACCCAAGTGAGTCACTGCAGGTGTAACCAATAATCTGTCGGGCCTGTTCCGAGTAGCGCGCAGCCCTTTCTGGTGGTACTGCGATGTACTGATTCTCTTCCTGCCGAAACCAGTCAGCAATATAGGAGGCAAAAAACCCGGTACGTCGCTCGGTCACTAAACTCTTCGCAGCGCCATGAAGCGTGCGAGACAACCAAAGAACGACCGACCCCTTTGCCATGGCGGCCCGCCTAATCTCAGAGGATTTCGCAAGCCTCGACTCAGGCCAACGATGACTACCGGGCACCACCCGCGTCGCGCCATTATCTTCCGTAAAGTCAGTACCAGCCCACATAGTGGACAGAATAAACTCTGGCATCTCAAGCGGTTCGATAAAAGGCTGATAGATGGCGTTCTCACGGTGCAACGGTTGAGAATCCGCGCGACCGCCCCCGATCTCCAGCATCACACAGGCACCAACAGTGTAGTGATCGCAATGCTTGGCGTTAGTCGTCGACGCCGGTTGCCAGACGAGTTGATTACCGCCGTCATCCAAACGCGCAAGCGTGTGAGCCGCTTCATCACTGCCCGACAGATCTATAGCAGTATCGCTCGTCCCCATT
>JAQWQN010000028.1 GCA_029244465.1 Pseudomonadales bacterium | reverse complement strand
GCGTCACGAAAGAGCCTGGTGACATCGTTGGCTATATCTTCGCGGACGGCGAAGCAATCCCCGATGACCTATCCAGCCTCGGTGGCGGCAGCGCAGATAAAGACAGTATTCAAGCACAGGAACAAGCCCCCGCTGCGGGGGCTGCCGTAACGGCAATTGCGACGCCGAGTGGCGGCCGAATCATGTCATCTCCAGCGGCGCGCAGATTGGCTGGTGAATTGGGTATCGATTACACCACTGTGACGGGCAGCGGTCCATCTGGCCGTATTGTTGAGGCCGATGTCCAAACCGCCGCACAAAACGCATCAACAGATGCCGCTGCATCTTCATCGCCCTCTTCTCCTATGGCGCGCAAACTGGCTCGTGAATTGGGTGTTGATTTGGCCAACGTACAGGGGACTGGGCCTGGTGGTCGCATCACGAAAGATGATGTTGAGGCCGCATCGAAATCACCTGTGGCATCTATTACAGCGGGTACTGAAAGCACATCCGTACCCATTCGAGGCATGCGCAAGACTATTGCCGAACGCATGCATGCCAGCCTCTCCGACATGGCACAACTCACGATGGACATGGATGTCACTATGGACGACGCCATCAAATTGCGTGGTCAATTGGTCGAAGAATGGGCGGATGAAGGCGTTAAACCAACCTACACGGATCTTGTTATACGCGCTGTTGCACGCGCACTTGAAAAGCACCCACTGATGAACGCGTCGTGGGGTGACAAGGAGATTACTCTGCACGGCGACGTGCATGTCGGCCTGGCCGTGTCCTTGGATGACGGGCTTATCGTACCCGTCGCCCGCCATGCGAATGCAATATCCGTCAAACAATTGGCCGCTGAAACAAGTCGTTTGGCACAGGCTGCCCGCGACAATGGGTTGTCTATCGACGACTTACAAGGCGGAACGTTTACCGTTTCCGCACTAGGCATGATGGGGGTTGATTCGTTCACGCCGATCATCAACTCACCCCAAGCCGGTATTTTAGGTGTCAACCGCATTCGGGATGATGTCGCCTGGGAAGGTGACCGGCCCGTTAAAATACAGGTTATGCGCCTCTCTCTGACTTGGGATCATCGTGTGCTCGATGGCGCTCCGGCAGCCGCATTTTTAAGCGAAGTAAAAGCACTGTTAGAATCGCCCTATCGTCTCTTATTGTAGGAAATAAATTGAAATGAAGATTCAGCCACTGACCCCAGTGATCGGCGCCGAAATATCTGATTTAGATCTCTGCAACCTAAACGATGAATCGTTCAACGACCTGAGGGACGCCTTCACCAAGCACAGTGTGCTGTTCTTCAGGGATCAGCCTGCCATGTCTCCTATAGATCAGGTCGCCTTCGCTAAACGGTTCGGACCTCTACACACGCATCCCGCCGCACCGACACTCGCGGAACAAGAAGAAGTCTTCGTCATCCATGCGCACAAAGATTCCAAGGTCGCAAATGGCAACGGCTGGCACACAGACGTCTCTTGCGATGAGGAACCACCGCTGGCAACGATGTTACAGCTTCATCTACTGCCAGATGCGGGCGGTGACACGTTGTTCGCTTCGATGTACGCCGCATTCGAAACCTTGTCCGAAACCATGCAAAATTTTCTCCTCACGCTGGAAGCTCATCATGAATCCGAGCATGTCTATCGTGGCCGGTATTCGGATCGCGGTGTCGAAGACGCCGCGAAAATTTATCCTCGTGCGCTGCACCCAGTTGTCCGCACACACCCCGATTCTAAGCGTCGGGCACTTTACGTAAACCCAAGTTTTACGACCCGCATAGAGGGACTTGCCAAGCAGGAAAGCAATGCGCTGCTGGCCATGCTGTACCAACATCAGCAGCGCCCGGAATTCCAGGTTCGGTTCAATTGGAGCCCTAACGCGATCGCGTTATGGGACAACCGATGCACGCACCACTTTGCGATGTGGGATTATTGGCCTGCGGAACGCAAAGGACATCGCGTTACAATCAAGGGCGAGAGGCCATATCTAGCGCCACCGGAGGAAATGGCGGCGGCCCCAGCTCACTTACGGTTGTCCCGCCAGCTGTAGTTTAACGTGCGTCGATCTGCAACATGCCACCTGCCTCTTGGGTCAGGACCATGTCGTAAATTTGCCATCCTTTTTCTGTTTGACGGACCTTGTCGTAATACGTCCCGATAAAGACAAATGTTGCACCGTCCTCGCTCTGATGCCACGCATTGACATAGCTTTGCATGACAGCCTCGGCACCCTCAAATTCGACCAACTGCGTGCCGATCAGATGCTGAGTGCCCTGATATCCCCTCAGCGCTTTGAGCACAACGTCCACCCACGCCGCTGGGTTCTTGGCCGTCAGCGGGCTTTCCCCAACCGTCCGTATACTGACATCGGGTGTAAAAATTCGATCATAAATCGCTCGGCCTTCCGCTATGGCACTTGGCGTTGCCCGCCCGATCGCATCTGTCGCCTTGGCATACAGCCGTCGAAGATTTTCTATCTCCACACGGTCGGCAACATCTTCACTGGTAACTCGATTTAACTTCACGTCCTCTCCCATTGCAGTTGCAGATAGCAGGAGCATACCCACACCGATTAAACATCCAGATTGCTTCCACATCTAAGGGTGCTCGTCCCATATCGGGGATCCAACCACTTGCGTCGTAAACTCAGGCGAAAACACCTCTTCAGGCAAATTGTGAGGGCCGACAAAACCCGCGGAAAACGGCGCAGCCAAATCAGGATTGGCTGAAATCCGTTCATGGATAGAGCGTCGCAGAGCCTTGCCATCTTGCCCGAACGCACTCTCTCGAAGACTGGTCAGTCGAGCCACCGTGCGCAAGCGTGACATCCGCTCTTTACGCTCAGTCACATAGTCATCGAACATCGATGGTGCCCATGTTGATCGTTCAACCAAGGCGCTAGAGACATATTTAACATCCCGGTGCGTGATTGAAAGACCCTGGCCAATGATCGGATCATTTCGACCTGCGGCATCGCCGATTAGCACAACACCGTCACGAACAGGATGGTCAACCCAGCTATCCGCGTTGGGATAGGCAATGCAGGGACTGATCGGCTGAGCATTTGCGATAGCTTCCGCGTGCGGAACACACGACAATCGCCAAGCATCCAGGAATCGTTGCGGTCCGCCAGGCCCAATGAGCAGACCACGCTCTTGCGATGACCAACCCAGGTAAATCCGAACCTTGCCATCGCCCTGTGGAAAGGCGAGCACGTTCGCCTCACCTTCGGTTGCTATCACCTGCAAGTCTTCTGGCCAGCCCTGCGCTTCCTCGACCAGCATGCCCGAGAACAGGTGATGCTCCGCATCCTTTTGTTGGTTGCAGCCGATTTGCCTGGCGACAACCCCATTGCGTCCATCAGCACCAACAATCCAGCGCGGGTCCAGCGTCTTTGCTTCACCCGCAAAGACATATTCTAGTCTTGGCGGCATGCCAGGCGTGACTTTGAGAGCCGTGATCCCACGATGAAAAACGACTCCGAGACGAACCGCCTCGTCATTCAGTAAGTTGCAGGTTTTTGGGTGTCCTAAACAGAGCGGGTTTTCCTGCGCGGCAGACTCAATGTGCAGGGTTTGCGCCTCGCTTTCCTCCGCCGACGCGAATTCGCTATAGCTAATGTGTCTGGTCGGACGGTGCGCACCCGAAGACATGTAGAGCGCCGTCAAATTCAGATCGTTCGCTTCACTGACACCCCACGGCGCAAGCCACTCCCCTCGTACGACATCCTTATGCTGTGCTGATTTTTCCAGCATCAACACACTTAGCCCCTGTCTTGCGAGCACAATGGCCAGCGAGCTGCCGCCGATCCCAGCACCAACGATGGCGACGTCAATTTGGCCGGTACTACTTGGCAAAGAGACCTTCCTCTATATCTGCAAACGCCTTGAATTCTAATGCATTTCCTGACGGATCCAAGAAGAACATTGTGCGTTGCTCTCCTGCTTCTCCGGCAAAGCGAATTTGCGGTGGCACAACGAAATTCTCTAGGCGATATTCCACTTTCGCGCGTAGTGCATCCCATTCAGACAACGACAACACGACGCCAAAATGCGGCACCGGCACATTCGTATCAGCAACACGGTTTGTGGTGCGCTGCACATGCCCTGTAGGCCCGATGTGCGGATTTAGATGCGCAACGAGTTGATGCCCGTAGAGATTGAAATCGACCCAGCCGGCAGCACTGCGACCTTCCGTACAGCCTAGAAGACGCCCATAGAAATCTCGTGCTTCGGTAATGTCTCGCACTTGGACGGCAAGGTGGAACGGGTACTCAACCATTCAGATGGCGATCGATCTCATTGTGGAAGTGTTGCACCCGCATTTCGTCGTCATTGAGCCAGGTAGATTGAAATGCGCTGGAACTCATTCCTGCTTGAACATTACCCAGCAGCTCCACGTCCTGGTCAATGGTATCTGTCATCGTTTTGTTACCGGCGATGACTTCGCTGTAGCTGAAATCATCACGAGCAGGACGGACATAGTCAGCCGGTTTAGCGCCATCCATACCAATGTGCGTACGTTGGAGACGTTTACTTTCTCGGTCGTCATCTCGATTCGTTCTATCCTGGTTTGCGGCCCCTGTCGCAATCGAAGGGTCCGCAAACAATACCATCGACAATTTATCAAATTCACATTTGGCTGGATCTTTTGCGTGCGGCCGAACCCGCATGAGCCAACAATGACCTGGCGTAAACGACAAAATGACGTTCGGGAACAGGTTGTACTGCCACACGTCTGAAAGCTGCTCATCGTTGAAGGCATCGTAGTCAAACCCTTTGTCTTGGCCTGTACCTCGCCGTTGCAGCTGCACCGCACGCCTGATCTCGGGGACACGGCCAACAAACTCATCTGGATTAAGACCCAGCTGTAACAGCTGTGCTCGGTGTATGTCGGTCGGTTCCTCAGGCACAGGAAAACGCGGATTAAACGTCGCACCCGGTACAGCGAGCCCGGTGTGACCATGAGGAAAAAGATGCACAGTATCATTGCAACAATCAACCATTCGCCGGTGTTGTGGATGCAAAAAGTCGACGTGATACAGCTCACTGAAATTGTCTACGACGGCTTTCCAGTTACATTCAAGGTGAACCGTCTGGTCTTCAACGAGTGTCATTTGGTCAAATCGGTACGGTGCCAAGTGCTCAACTACGGACCCCAAAAACGCCAACAAGGGTTCCGCCTTGTCGTCCATATTAATGAACACTATACCGTTCCAGGTATCGGTACGAACCTTCTTCAGCGCCCGCTCGCAGGGCACACCGTCACTAAACCGCTCTTTATAAGGCACTGCTGTTAGATCGCCGTCGATACTGTATGTCCAGGCGTGGTAAGCACAGCGAAAGTTTGCCACGCGTCCACGCTCAGACGTCATAAGGCGATTACCACGGTGTTGGCATACATTAAAAAAACCTTGAACCTCTCCTGCTGACGTTCTCGTGACGAGGATCTGCTCTCGAGCCATATCGAGTACGAAGTAGTCACCAGCGTCTGCAACGTCGCTGACAAGCCCCGCCACCAGCCAATTTGAACGCCAGAGCGATGCCCACTCTCGATCAACGTAGTTCGGATCGACGAACCTGTCTTTGCTGAAATTCTCGATCTTTGGCGTACCGCCCGTGTGATCAATGATTTCGATTGTCATCCGGTCCACCTCTCCAGGGTCTAGTAGGTAATCCCTTGCTCCAGTGTTGTCCAGCGCCCATTCTGGACTTGCGAGAGCACAGATTCTGTCGCGCCACTGTGCTTTTCAGGACTAAATGAAATCCGGTAACCAAAAATATCCGTATAGTCAGTAATCGACTCGAGCGCTTTAACCAAACCCTCTGTAGTTAGTTCAGGACCCGCTTTTTCAAGCGCAACCACCGTCAAATCGGCGCCCCTGTACCCTTCCATCGCGGCTAAACCAGGCTCGACATCGTATTTCTCTACGTAGCTATCCCACCAAACTTCAACCTCAGGGCTCATCTTGTCATCTGCGTACAACTTAGCCATATGCACGAAACTGTAAAAGCCCTCGCCGCTTTCTTGATCCGCAATCACCTGCGCGTAAACGGCGTTGTTACCCACCCAATCGACACCACTCCAGCCCATCTTACGAGCGGCTTCAAGAACAAGGATCGTGTCTCGATGAATGGTACCCATCAGGACCAAGTCGCAATTGGCATTCTTCAACCTCAGAATTGCCGCCGTGAATTCTGTGTCTGTAGGTTTGTGAGCCGAAACTTCTGCAATCGACAAGCCCATGGCCTTGGCTTGATCTTGCGCGCCTTCTAAAATTTCAACGCCGTAATCAGTATCCTGATAAATGACACAAGGCGTTGCTTTACCCTTTTCCTGAACAAAGTACTTAACTGTTGCACGTACTTCGTCGTAGTAAATACCTCTCTGTGTAAACTTCAGCGGATGAAATGGCTCGACCATCTGCCGTCCACCGCTGATCGGAAAGAGGTTTGGCACGTTGCTTTCAAACAACATCGGCATAATCGCATTGTTTAGCGGCGTCCCAACCGCGAGAAGCACGGCGAGCACATTGTCTCGATTTACAAGTTTGTTGGCCGCTGACATAGCTTTGGGCACTTGGTAGGAAGTGTCCTCCACCACATATCTAATCTGGCGACCGTGCACACCCCCTGCTGCATTGACTTCTTCAAATCGCATGCGCGCTGCATTTGTCGCGCCGACACCCCAGATGGCCGTCGGACCCGACAAATCCGTGAATACACCCAAAACGATTTCGGTATCACTGACCCCCCGGTTTTGCGATTGTGATGACGGCTCGTTCTCGCCGCCACATGCGGCTATGACTACCGATAAGATAACTAAGCTCAATGGCTTGAACACACTGCCTCCTGGTCTAAGTCTGATTTTAGTATTGTTGTGCAACCCGTCTGGAACCTGGATTAATACATGTCGGTGATTAGCCCAATGTACTTCTCATTAACGACTTTCCGTTTCAATTTCATCGTTGGCGTTAGCTCTTCGTCTTCCGGGTCCAAGAGTTGGTCAATGAGCCGAAACTTCTTCACGGTTTCGACGCGAGCAAACTTTGTGTTCACCTTTTCAATCTCTGACCATATCAGATCTTGCACCGGTTGCGCGTGACACAGACTGGTATAGTTGGTGAACGGTACATCATTGTCTTGGGCGAAGTTTTCAACGTTTTCGTGGTCGATCATGATGAGACAGGTTAGAAATGGCCGCTTGTCGCCAACGACGACGGCATCCGAAATAAATGGCGAAAACTTCAACTGGTTTTCGATCTCACTGGGGGTGATGTTCTTACCACCCGCTGTGATAATAATGTCTTTCATACGGTCAACAATGTAGACATAGCCATCATCGTCAATACGTCCCACGTCTCCCGTATGAAGCCAGCCCTGCACGAACGTCTCCGCGGTCTTCTCCGGATTATTCCAATAGCCCAGAATAACACCCGGACCACGCAGCAAAATCTCGCCTGCATCCGACAATGCCACTTCCATTGGCTCAGTTGCGCGACCTACCGAACCAATACGATTCGCACCTTGGACGTTCGCTGTTGCTATCCCTGAGCATTCCGTTTGCCCGTAAACCTCGTACATCGGTTTTCCCAACGCCCAAAACCAATCAATCAGATCCGGAGCAATGGGTGCGGCTGCGGTAGAAAGCCACCGACACTTATCGATTCCTAGCAGCACTCTAATGTTCTTTAGGACGAAGAAGTCGGCCACTTTGTGGACAAGCGCCAACCCAAACGGCACAGGCTCGTCTAGCTTTCTAAACTGCGCAGCCCTATCACCCACCGCAATCGCCCAGTCATACGCCAAGCGGCCTAATGCGGTCGCTTCTTTGAGCTTTATAGTGATGAGCGAATACTGCTTTTCCCATACTCTCGGCACCGCGAAG
>JAQWQN010000166.1 GCA_029244465.1 Pseudomonadales bacterium | reverse complement strand
TATCAGTCGGGCGGTCAGAGACTATGTAGATGAGCGCAACCAAACGCTACCGAAGGAAGTGCAACTCGTGGTTTGGGCAGACACGACCTACTACCTAGAGGGGCGAATAGACATGTTGCTCGACAACATGCTGATGGGTGCCATCTTGGTTTTTGTCATTCTCGGTTTGTTTCTCCACGTTAAGCTGGCCGCCTGGGTGATTGTCGGACTTCCCGTCGCATTCTTGGGCGCGATGATGATGTTACCGGCGGTCGGCGTGACGATTAACATTATGTCCTTGTTTGCGTTTATCGTCGTGTTAGGAATCGTTGTCGACGACGCGATTATCATCGCCGAGGCTGCATACACAGAGACGGAAGAAAAAGGCTACTCATTGCCGAATATCGTCGCAGGCGCGCAACGTGTAGCGGTACCTGCCACCTTTGGGGTGTTGACCACAATCATGGCATTCGCACCGCAGCTCTTCGTGACTGGACCGACCCAGAACATTAACGCGGCCATGGGTTGGGTCGTTATTTTTTGTCTGTTGTTCTCGCTGGTCGAAAGCAAACTGATATTGCCCTCGCACCTGGCGCTGATGAACTCGTCTCACGGTGCCAAAAGAGGTGTCGCGGATTGGGTCGATAAGCACCTCAAGCGTTTTATCCGAGAGGTCTACGAGCCGCTACTGGCACGCGCAATAGAATTCCGCTACACCACGGTCGCGCTGTTTTTATCGATGATCATCGTGTCTAGCGGTCTGATCGGTGGTGGCTTAGTTCGCTTGGTATTTTTCCCGGAGATGGAAAGTGACTATGTCAGTGGTAGCTTAGAGCTCCAGGACGGAGTGCCGGAAAGTATGGCGGTTGGCATTATTGCCAGGATGGATCAGGCGCTGCGGGAGGTGAATGCTGAGTTGAAGAGCGAGTTAGGTCAGCAGCAGGATATTATCGAGCACGTTTTTGCGTATATTCGCAATGGCACTATCGGGCGTTTTCAGGTGGAACTGGTAAAAGAAGATCGCTCTGTTACGCCAAAAGAAGTGGAGAATAGGTGGCGGGAGAAGGTCGGTGAAGTGGCTGGAACGAAAGAGCTACGTTTTTCATCCCATGAAAATATGGGTGGTGGTCCTCCGCTTGCGCTAAAACTGCAGGGACGAAATTACGCCCTGACGGAAGCGGCCGCTAGTGAATTGCGTGAGTATTTGCGTGGCGTCGAGGGCCTTTTCGAGGTTGAGATGTCCGCAGATGCGGGACCAGAAGAAATAAAACTGCGCATTAAGCCAGAAGCTGAAACCCTGGGAATCACACTTGCCGATTTGGGACAGCAAGTCCGTGAGTCGTTTTATGGGGCTGAGGCGCAACGTGTGCAACGTGGCAACTCAGACGTGAGAGTGATGGTGCGCTACCCAAAGAGTGAACGGGGTAGTGTTGGCAATCTGGAGAATATGTGGATTCGATTGCCTGATGGGCGAGAATTGCCCTTTAGTGCGGTAGCTGAATATGAGATGCAGCCTGGTTTCAGTGTGATTCGAAGGATGGACGGCAACAGAACGGTGACGGTCTCGGCTAATGCGGACCTCGCATTGGCTGAACCTGCCCGCATCGCCGACGACCTTTTAGAAAACTATATTCCTCTGTTATTGCAGAACTATCCTGGTGTGACGGTTGCTCTGGACGGGTCTTCCAGGGAAGAACGATTAGGCCTAGAAGAATCCTGGTATGCCTTTGTCGCGGCGCTTTTCGGTATCTATGTATTGATGGCAATTCCGCTCCGATCCTATCTCCAGCCACTTATTATTATGAGCGTGATTCCATTTGGTATCGTGGGTGCTGTTGTTGGCCACTGGGTGCTTGGCATCGCCGTCTCGAGTCTATCCTTGATCGGCATCATTGCACTGTCGGGCGTAGTAGTGAACGATTCACTGATTTTGGTCGACCATGTCAACAAAAAAGTCGAAGGCGGTATGGACCCGACTTCAGCGGCGATCGATGGTGGTAAGGCGCGTTTTCGGCCCATCCTGCTGACATCCTTGACGACGTTTTTTGGCTTGTTACCGATCTTGTCAGAAACATCGATGCAGGCCCAGATGGTGGTACCGATGGCCACATCCCTTGCGTTCGGGATTTTGTTCGCCACCGTGATTACGTTGGTATTGGTGCCGTGTTTGTACAAAATACTGGGTGACATTGGTTCCCACCGTGTACCGAAAAATGGCGAAACTCAAGGCGTAGCTGCTCGAGCCTAGTGGTTAGAGCGTGGTTAGAGCGTGGTTAGAGACCTGGCGCAGACTCGTCGAGTCCTAATAGAACTCTGCCGGCGAGTTCCATGACGGGCTCTGCCACCATCATGTGCTGGGAAACGACATGGATGTCTCTGAAATGCTGCTGGAGACAAGAAGTTTCATAGATCGAGCTGCCCCCAGCGACCGTGTACATGCGGTCGATCACGTTGAGCGACGTGGTCATTGCGTGAATGTTGGCTGTACGTAGTTTGCGCCGCTCTTCCAGCGGCTCTTTTTGTGTTTGTGCGGATAACCAAGCGTCGTCAATGGTTCGATATAGCAGTTCTCTCGCTGCTCGTAGGGCGACTTCGTGACTGGCGATGTCCCGATGCAGTGTTGCCCGCATAGCCAGCGTGCGGCGGCTGCCGGTAGGTGTCTTTTCTTGTGCTAGAGCGATGAGTTCATCGATGACGGCCTGCGCCATACCGAGTGCTATAGCGCCACAAGGGATCGACAGAAGGCCAAACCGGGGAAACTGATATATCGGTTCGGTGTGCCACCTCGTAAATTCGATGGTGGTGGATATGCGCTCCTCAGGTACCCAGAAATCTCGGACACGATAGTCACAAGAACCTGTGCCGCGGAGTCCGGACACATGCCAATTGTCAATGAACTCTATTTCTTCAGGTCGAAAGAAGACACGGGCGATTGGCGGGTGGCGATCCATGGCTTGTCCGTCTCCGGCGACCTCATGTACGCCGCCTGAGATCCATTCAGCGTTCTGGCATCCTGAGCCAAAGCGCCAATGTCCGTTAATCACGAACCCAGCTTGGCCGTCACGTACCTCTGGTTGCGCGGTGCCGCTGTCAGCAAAGACACCTGATGTAATCACGTTTGGATTGTCTAGCATCATATCGAGTTGCGGTTTAGGCAGTGCGCCAAAGAGGTATTGACTGGTTGAACCGATGAAGACGCACCAACCCGCAGAGCCACTTGCCATAGCAAGCGTCTCACAGACTTCACACAGAAGTCGTGGCGTTGCACCCAGGCCACCTAGCGCAGGTGGTGTTACAAGACGATAGAAGCCCAATTCGGCCATGGCACCGGCAATATCTTGCGGTAAAAACCGGTTGTCATCGATTTCGCGGCGCCGGGCTTTGAGCATCGGCAAAAGGGTTTCTGCGTTGCGGCGCAGGTTTTGAGTTAAATCGGTATTGTGAGTCATACGCCTAGTATGGCTGAAGAAAAACAGATGGCCAAAAAAACGCCGATCGATTGCTCAAGCGGCGTTTTTCGTCGGTCGATCGTGCTAGCGGGCGTTAGAGGCTACGCTCGCTGTAGTTGCGCGAGCGGTCTTTTGCTCTGCCGATTCTTCTTCGGTCAAGAAACGCATGGTGAAAGCACCAAAGAGCATTTCTTCCCAAGACTGCTCACCCCAAGTCACGTCGATTGACGCGTCTGGGTTTGCAGGGTTGCGGCTAGAGTTGTCCCACCAATTGGCTTGTACAAGTTTCGTCCCCGCCGGAATGAATTTAGGTTCTGCGAATTCATATGTCGTTTGCCAGTTAAAGTCATAATTTGGTACTGACAACAGGAGCTCGGTGGATCCGTCTGGATAAACAGCGCGGAATTCCGCGGCTTTTCCTCGGAAGTGGGCATGTGGCATCAAGCTATAGAGCCATGCGTCCTTTGGGATAACTCGGTCAACTGTTTCGCGGTGGTTGCCGGCCCCGGCTGGGATTTTGATCCTTGGGTTGGCAACAAACATAGATACCATCTCGTGTGTCGGTGCCTCGTGATAAACCCACACCCCCATCTTGGACTCATCAACCGTTGCGCGGCCTACTGGCGTGTAATGCACTTGGAATTCCAACTTAGCATCTGCCGGAAGCAGTACGCCGGTGTCTGCTGGGAAACCGTCGTTGTTTAAGCCCGGTGCGTAACCACGCAGCCCACCAATTCGATTGAATCGACCTTTGTGCTTACCTTCTGTGATGTCATAGCCGAAAGTAGTGATAACGTGATGAAGGACCTCACGATCGCCCGGCATGATTTCAGCGGCCTTGATCCACACATCCTGCCCAATGGTGTTTTGAACAAAGTGGTACTGGTAGTCCACAACGCCTGCGGCGGGGATTTCGGTGGCTGGGATATCGATGACGTAGTCAGGGGGCCCCATTTTATCTTCCGCGTCCCAATCAAAGTACTCAACCTTGTTGGTGGCCAAGAAGTCTTCGCCTTCACCGCGAGGGGCGCCGGCTTCAATCCAGTGAACAAGTGTCTTCACCTCCTCATTAGTTAGGCTGCGATCGTTTGACCAGTGGCCAACGGTAGGGTCTGCGTGCCAAGGTGGCATACGCTTGGTGCGCACAACTTCGCGGATCATCTGTGAGAAGCCGCGAACCATGTTGTAGTTACTCATAGCCCATGGACCTAAGCCGTCTTCTCGATGGCAGGCGACACAGTTCTCTAGCAGAATCGGTGCGATGTCTTCGCTGTAGCTGATTTCTACATGCTTAGCTTTTGCCATGGCTTGCTGCTCAGGAAAATTGATTAAGCAACCGATACCGTTGGTACTGGCGACGGCTACGTCGTTGCCTGCAATCATGTTATCTAGGGCGTCGGCGAGGAAATGATGCTTTGCTTCTTTCTTTTGGTTCTCGTAGGTGAGTCGATCATCGATTGCTCCTTGGTAGGACACCGTCCAGGTCGTTGGATCAACGACAAAAACTTCACCAGTCCTGACAAGATTCAAGGACTCGCCGATGATTTGAGTGTCGTCCTTGAGAATTGGGATGTCGTAGTCGAACTTTTCGACTTCCTTTAATATATTTGCGCGAGTGTCCTGCAGGTTTGTGTTGAGCATAAAAAACTCAACGCCCTGAGCCGCATACTGATCACGCAATTCTTTAAAGCGAGGCATTGCGTTGCGAACGATCGGGCAGCCATTTCCTTGTACCAGAAAAGCGACCGCTTTGGCGTTGCTGTGATAATACAATTCATGTGAGGCACCGGTGTGGTCTAGCAGGCGGAAGTTATCGACGGGATCGCCGACACTGATTGCCCAGGTAGAATTCATCCCGACAAAACCGACCAACAATGCACTTATTGTGATAATTCGAGAACGAATCATTTACAGATCTCCCAATACGATGAGCGCTTTTTAGCTAACAAACTTGCAGTGTGTAGAAAAGTAGCATACGTGCCTTTCTACATCAATGTTGATAACGCCTGATCAATACTGCGTTTGCACACCCTATCAATGCTCGGTTATCCCGCGTGTTCTCAAGATGTCGCATATGAAGCGAAAACGATTCCTGGTGGACTTGATATACTCCGGGTGGAGTTGGATTGGGAGAGAGACATGGACGAACTGGGTTATCCGCTTGAGGGTTTAAAGGTCCTCGATTTTTCGCGTGTGTTAGCGGGACCGTTTGCGGGGCGGATGCTTTGCGACCTGGGTGCCGATGTGGTCAAGATTGAGCCACCAGATGGCGATGTAACAAGGCTCTGGGGTGCGGTCATTGCCAACCTGCCAGGTTATTACCATCAGCAAAATGCAGGCAAGCGCAATATTTGTATCGACCTGCGTGCTGACGGTGCGCGCGAACTGGTGCTCAGGTTGGTGCAAGAAGCCGACATCGTTATTGAAAACTATCGCCCTGATGTCATGCCTCGCCTGGGGTTGGGCTATGAAGCCTTGGCTGCCGTGAATCCTAAGGTCATCATGCTGTCGATTTCAGGGTTTGGACATAATGGACCGGAATCGCATCGGCCCGCGTATGCACCAATCGTTCATGCTGAGACTGGGCAAATGGCACGGCAAGCCCAACGAGGGGGCATTCCGTTTCGCGACTTACCGCTGTCTGTTGCCGACACCAACGCGTCACTGCATGGTTTGGTCGGTCTGCTGAGTGCTGTCATACAGCGTGGACGAACTGGTTCAGGACAGCACATAGATATTGCCATGATCGATGCAACTGTCTGCACTGACGATCAAATTCACTACGCGCTGGAAGACTCAGAAGAGACCGGGCCCCTGCCAAACTATGCGTGGGACACCGGCGCGGGGCCGGTGCTTATTTCGGCCGACTTTCGCTATCTTTGGCATTTGCTAACGACCCAGCAGGGCGTTGAAGATCCGACCAGTAAAGATATGGCGTTAGACGACAAGATCCGTGTGCGGCAAGAAATTGCGACAGACTACCTGTCGAAACTCGATTCGTGGGATGCAGTGGAGGCAAAGATGGAAGAGATGAATATTGCCTGGGGCGTTGTGCGAGACCCCACGAACATCCGCGATCAGGCAACGGTTAAAGCGCGGGGTGCGATAGTGGATATTGACGACCGCGCTGGTGGTACGAGACCGATCACACAATCACCGTACAGATTTTCTGATGCAAAGTCTGGGGTTAGAGGCCCCGCGCCGCATCGAGGTGAACATAATAAAGAAGTGTTAACCGAATGGATCGAGACTGCGGAATTTGAAATTGCAGGTCTAACCGCCGCTGGCGTATTACAAGCGGAATAGCTATGAGCGATTATCTCTTTTCAGGATTAAAGGTGATTGATTGTGCGACGGTCATTGCCGCCCCGGTGGCTGCTATGATGCTGGGCGACTTTGGAGCTGACGTCATTAAGATCGAACAGCCGGGTGAGGGAGACATGTTGCGCATGTTGTCTGACTTGCCGCAGGCGCCGAAAGCCGATAGCGATTGGTTTTGGCAAATGGATGGGCGGAATAAGCGGGGCCTCACGCTGGATCTAAAGTCGCAGGCCGGCCAAGATATTTTGCGCAAGCTGGTCGCTGAGTGCGACGTATTTATAACAAACCAACCATACCAGGTGCGCGAGACCCTCAAGTTAACCTTCGAAGATCTCCAACCGCTGAACCCAAAAATGATCTACGCCTCTTTGACGGCATACGGAGAGAAAGGGCCAGAGCGCGACCGCAAGGGTTTTGATCAACTGGCCTATTGGGCGCGAAGCGGACTGATGGACTTGATGCGCGAACGAGGGACACGACCGACGCAAGGCTTGGCCGGCATGGGCGACCATCCAACGGGCGTCGCAATCTATGCCGGTATTGTCACAGCCTTGCTGCAACGAGAACGTACCGGTGTTGGCGGTATGGTACACACGTCCTTGCTTGCCAACGGTCTTTGGAGTGCCGCTGGTGTTGCGCAGGGTGCTATGGCGGGCGGCGACATGGAGACCTATAGAGAGAACTCGAAAGTCTATGCCAGTATGTTCAACGTTTACGAGTGTGCAGATGGTCGTTGGCTGCAGTTCAACATGGTGCGTAATGAAGAGCTCCTCTCGCTCGCCTTTGCGGCGATGGAGGTACTGCACTTGCTCACTGACCCGAGGTTCGCAAGTCTCGAGCTCATGTACGAAAACCGTGCTGCGATGATCGAAGAGTTGAAGCCGGCGGTGTTGACGAAGTCGTCAGCCGAATGGCTAGCCATCTTTGCCGAATACCAAGTGCCCGTGAACCGGATCGCGCGTGTGGAAGAAACGCCTGACGATGTACAGATTCTCTTGAATGACATGGCGGTTGTTCCAAAGGATCGCGACCATCCAGTGCCGCGGATTATCAATCACCCTGTCAAGATTACCAGTGTTCCCCAAGTGGGGCCGATGCGGGCGCCCGGATTGGGTGAGCACAGTGCAGAGATTCTTGCTGAATTAGGGTACGACCAAGCAACCGTTGCGAAACTGATCGCCGATGGTGTTGTGTAGAGATGAAACAGGGGAGTGAACGATGAGCGACAGTGAAGCAAACTTAGCCAATGCGCTAACGGTGTTACAGGGAAGAATCGGTGAATCCAGTGCGCCGACAGATTGGTTTGAAGTCACCCAGGACCGAATCAACGACTATGCAGATGTTTCCATGGACCATCAATGGATTCATGTCGATGTTGATCGAGCCAAAGACGGACCCTTCGGAGCGCCGATCGCCCACGGTAATCTAACGATCGCCATTATGGGACACTTGCCGAGATCGGTGCAGGAAGAGGGTCCAAAGCTCGACGGTCAGAAATTATCGATCAACTATGGTTTCGATAAGATTCGCATGCCCTCGCCTGTCAAGGCTGGCGCTAAAGTCCGGGCTACCAGCACGCTAAAACGAGCGGTAGTCAAAGGCGGCATGATCGAGACAATGAACGAAGTGGTGGTGGAAATAGAAGGCCAAGACAAACCCGCTCTTGTCGCGGAAAGCCTTGGCCGTATGGTGTTTTAGTTGGTTCACTGCGGGGCGGCAGCTAGATCTTTTTCAAGATTACGGGTTGCGAGGAATAAGTGCACAACGGACCACGCCATCGCTGCCGGTAATAGGTACAGCATCGCGTACCGCAGTGAATCTTGACCGTAGGTCGAAGCTAACATATCGCTTAAGGCCCCCGTTGCCCACGGCCCGATGCCGAGACCGATGATGTTCAGTATGAAAAATAAAATAGCAGACGCGAGTGCACGCATGCGCAAACCGACAAGCCCGTGGGTCATAGCCAGGGTGTTGCCAAGGTAAACGTTAAAAAGAATACCTGGGACGATAGAAAGGAGTAGGGCGGTATACGCGTTGTCTACGAGATAGATTGCGATCATGAAGGGTAGGCAAATAGCACCCGTGAGTGCGGGTAAACGCATGTACCAACGGACGTCTTTGACAGCTAACTTTTCAGCAATGTAACCACCGAAGAAAACGCCAATAGCCCCTCCTAGGCCCATAATACCTGCCAGCCATGTGCCCAGCTCACCGGTCGTCATGCCGTGGCTACGGATAAAGAAAGAAGCGGTCCAATTGCTCGTTGAATAGCCCGCGAAAGCATTCAATGCCGCGCCCATAGCCATATGGCGAAAGGAGAGACGACTCCACAAGAGCTGCAGAACTGCTTGAAACGGTACTTGCGCTTCATCGCTCGTCTGCCGATTTTCAGATAGGCCCCTGATCGGTTCGGCCAATGTGTAGCGAACAAGCAGGGCAACGGCGAGTCCTGGCAAGCCGACGATCATAAAGGCCGTGCGCCAACCGTGGATTTCATTTAGCCAGCCACCGGCTAAAAACCCGAACAGAATACCGAAGTTGACCCCCATGGAGTAAAACGCGAGTGCACTTGCACGGCTCTCGGGAGGGAAAATATCTGAAATTATGGAATGTGCTGGCGGGCTGCCACCGGCCTCACCGACTCCGACTCCGACCCGGGCGACTAGAAGTTGGGTGTAGCTCTGGACGAGTCCGCTGATCGCGGTCATAAGACTCCAGGTACCAACCGCGAGTGCGACAATGTTGCGGCGATTAGAACGGTCAGCCCAGCGAGCGATTGGGATCCCCGCGGTGACATAGAACAGAGCGAAGGCAAAGCCCGTCAGCAGTCCGAGCTGCCAGTCCATTAGACTCAAATCCGCCTTGATGGACTCTTGCAGGATCGCGAGCAGTTGGCGATCGACGAAATTGAACGTGTAAACGAGGGTTAGTACAGCCACCGCGTAATAGCGGGCGGATTTGTTGGCATAAGGATTCTCGGTCACATTGCCGGACATCTAAACTCCTCAGACTTCGTCAAATTTATTGTTCTTGTTCTCAGTGCAACCATACACGTTTCTAGCTGTGCATTTCCTTGGATATTTAACCTATAGTGGGGCGAATTCATCTGGAGTGGGGATTCATGATCGAGGTTTTGGGCAGGCGTAATTCTGCTAACGTTCAGAAAGTGATGTGGGCGCTTGGCGAACTCGGGGTCGACTACACGCGCCGGGATATTGGTGGATCTTTTGGCTATCCGAACGACTACCCCAACCCTAATTCGGTGGTCCCTACTATTCGCGACGGCGATGTCACCGTCTGGGAGTCGGCAGCCTGCGTTCGCTACCTTGCGCGTACTTATGGCTTCGGTTCGATGTGGCCGGAAGATCCGGCGACGCTCGCAACCTCTGACATGTGGATGGAATGGCATCGCAGTGATATATCAGCTGCCTTTTTTCCGTTGTTCCAAGCCAAAGTTCGCGGCTTACCCATTCCGCTCGAGAAACAAGATCAGATGGTGATTGACTGTGGCCGCCTATTCGGCCAGCTGGATGCACAATTATCGGGCGGTACGTTTATTTGCGGAGACCAGATCACCGGCGCGGATATTGTTAACGGTGCGATCATGTATCGCTATATGTCCTTGTCGATAGAACGTCCTGATTTGCCAAACCTTCAGCAGTGGTACGAGCGTTTGACCGCAAGGCCGGCCTATCAGAAGCACGTGATGGTGGAATTCGGGACAAATATTGAGGAATGG
The DNA here is from genome assembly GCA_029244465.1 of Pseudomonadales bacterium. Classification (GTDB taxonomy): domain Bacteria; phylum Pseudomonadota; class Gammaproteobacteria; order Pseudomonadales; family Azotimanducaceae; genus UBA4421. The sequence continues at coordinate 1,056 of JAQWQN010000166.1, read as the reverse complement.
GACGCGCATGAACGCGCGAATACCGGGATTCAGTAGTTTTATGAAAGCTGACAATTAGTACTTCGGTCGTTCCACGTCAGTATTTCTGGCTGAATCGCCGATTAACGCTGAAGCTATATGCAACGAGATTGTGTATGCAATTTGCATCACTGCAAAGGCGTAGCAGACGGAATTGCGAAATAGTTGGTATGCTTTGCCTTTTTTGGAGAGAAGGCCATGGGTGAAGCCGAAGTACAAGCAGGCCAATCAACACAATACGACGTAATTATTATCGGGGCAGGCATCTCCGGGTTGGGTGCTGCTTGCCACCTTCAGCGAGAATGCCCAGACAAAACCTACATCATCTTAGAGGGGCGAGAGACGATTGGCGGCACCTGGTCGCTCTTTAAGTATCCTGGTATCCGCTCTGATAGCGACCTTTATACGTTTGGTTATGACTTCAAACCTTGGTTTGGCAATCCGATAGCAACTGCGCCAGAGATACTGCGCTATCTTCATGAAGTCGCAGATGAAAATGAGCTACAGGAGCACATTCGATTCAATCATTGGGTCGAAACAGCGGCTTGGTCTAGTGAAGACGCGCTTTGGACTGTGCAGACTAAATCCGAGGGGGCGAGCGCCTCTGTGCAAGGCAACTTTCTTTTCATGTGCCAGGGATACTACAACTACGAAGCAGGGTACCGACCTGAATTTCCAGGCGAAGCGGATTTCTCCGGTCCAATTATTCATCCGCAGAAATGGCCTGATGATTATGATTACAGCGGCCAGAACATGGTCGTCATTGGCTCGGGTGCGACCGCAGCAACAATAGTGCCGGCCGTTTCTGACAAGATCGGTCACGTTACGCAGCTGCAACGTTCGCCGAGTTATTACTATGCGATGGACAATTCAAACGAAGAGCAAGTCATCCTCGATTTGCGCGAGCTCAAAGTGTCTGAAGACACGATCTACAAAGTCAAACGGGACCTGGCGCTCAACTTCGGCGAGGATATTGCAGAGCGCTCTGCCAAGGAACCGGAACTCTTGAAGCAGGAATTGATCGCGATGGCAAAGGCC
>JAQWQN010000148.1 GCA_029244465.1 Pseudomonadales bacterium | reverse complement strand
CCGATCGGGGTTGGCGCGAGAACAGCTGACGTTGTCAGTGCTGCAATAAATATAATTATACTGGCAGCCAGCAAAATAACCGCCAAGCGGATCATCGATCGACGCCACCCCAGATTGCTTCGGCAACGGCTACCACCAGTTCGAGCTTGCGCCGCTGGTCGTCTTCACTGAGTTCGTTGCCTTCTTCCGTTGAAGCGAAGCCACACTGCGGTGCGATGCCCAGTTGATCGATGTCGACGTATTGCGCCGCATCGTCAAAGCGGCGTTTTAAATCGTCAATGGACTCAAGCTCCGGAGTCTTTGTCGTGACGAAGCCGGGAAGGACACGCTTCTTGCCTTTGGGCAAAAGCCTCAATGGCTCTAAGCCACCGGCGCGATCGGAGTCGTACTCCATGAAATAGAGGTCAACATCCGTCTGATTAAAGACGGCATCTGCGGCTGGGTCGTAGGCACCATCGGCCGCCCAGGTGCTACGGAAATTACCACGACACAGATGCATGGCGATGACCATATCGTCGGGACGACCGATAATTGCGCGATTTATCGTATCGGCATATTTGCTAATCAACCAATCTGGGTCTTGTCCCTGCTTAGCTTTTTCGGCCCGTTGGGTGGGATCGCAAAGATAGGCAAAAAATATGTCGTCCATCTGCAAGTAGCGACAACCCGCGTCATAAAATGCCTCTACAGCCTGCTTATAAGTCTGTGCGATATCGTCAAAAAAGACCTCGGGGTCCTGATAGGCAACGGGTGCTATGTCAGTCAGTGCAGTACGAAAATGACAGGCGCTGGGTCCAGGGATTGAAATTTTTGGTGTTAGCGTCGTCACCGAATCGAGGTAGCGAAAGTGGTCCAACATCGGGTGATCTTTGGGAAAACCCAGTCTTCCAGTGATTGTTGGAAAAATCGGTCGCAAATTGACACCATGGAACTGAACACCGGCTTCGCGTCTCTCGACGAGATCGAGACCCTCAAGCGCACCCATGAAATCGTAGTGCCAGAAAGAGCGTCGGTATTCACCGTCAGTTACCGCTTGTAGACCGACGCCTTCCTGCAGAGCGACGGCATGTTTTATCGCATCGTCTTCAACCTGCTGTAACATATCGTTGGTCGAAAACCCGGCTTCCGTCAGCTTGGCAGCGCCCGCTGTTTCGCGTGCTTTTTTGATGGTGTGAGGGCGTAGCAAACTACCAACGTGGTCGGCGCGAAAAGGGGGCTTGCGGTTGCTCATCACGCGACCTCCGAGACGGCACGGTGGGCCTGGTCGATGGCTTCGTCCAAATACGCACGTGCTCCGGCGTCAGAGTTGGCGATCGCGATGTTACCAAAACGCATTCTGCCGCGTTCGTGCGGTGCTTCCCCTTGATCGTATTCGGGATCAAATAGAGGGTTGTAGGTATAGGCGTAGCCATGCGGCCATCGATTGACCGTGATCGCGGCGATGTCACGACCCGGGTCGAAGTCGTACTCGCCTAACGTGCCGGCCAACGTCTGCCGAATGTCACGTTCAATCGTTGCAAATGGTGTCGCGAGCAAGCGGCCACGACCTGCGCGAGATTGAGCTTTTGGCGGTAGACCTGGTTCTATGAGGGCTTCTGAAAAATGTAAAACCACGGGGTCATCTGGAGATTCAGAGAAGTGATAGCCAGGGAAGCTGACAGGAAAGTCCAGCATGAAGTATGAGTGGAAGGCAGAGGGCGTGTAGACAAATCCCGCGTGTGCTTTTTTCAAAGCTCGCCAGTTGCGTAGAACGACATTGGTATAGACCAATGGTATCTTGACGAGTTCGCTGAGCGCTGCTCTTTGTCCTCGCGGCAGGTCGGGGCAAAGAAACGGCACCATAGTGTTGTAACAGGCTAAAATCGATTTCTTGCCAGAGACTCGATGGGTCTGCCCTGCAGTTCGGTAAAAGACTTCGACACCTGAATCGATATTGCTAACCCGAACTGCTGTGCTTTGCAGGCGGATCCGTACCGCATGGTTTCGGTTGTCGAGGAGGTCATAGTTGAAGTGTTTCAGCAGTACGTCACTGGGTGCGCGTGCACTACCGAATTCCGGAATGAGTGAGCGGACGAGCAGTCGCGCTACGCTCGCGTTGCCATCCGGAAAGTGAAATATATAGGGTTCGACCAGCCTGCTGGCGTTGGTTTTGAGCCACTGTGCACCCCAGGTACCGGTTTTTTTTATTCCGGGAAGGCCAAAACTAAGTGCATACAGTGCGGGGGTTTGGTCTGTGCCGCCACCGAAGTAACCGGTCGAGTAGCGACGCAGAAGCTCGATGAGTTCTTGTGACTGGATGCCGACGTCGTCAGTGATGAAGGCGTCGTAACTTTTATGGGTTAGATAGTCAGGAACGTCTGTGATTCCGGTCTCTCCTAACTTGTCTTCAGGCTCATTAACAAGACTGATGAGTTCGCGTTTAGAGGCATCGGAAAGTGGCATTTTCTCGATCACTGCTTGCGGATCCTGTGCGCTGCGATCAAACCCCATTAACGGTGCATCAAGCATGAACGGGGCGGCGACAAACCCTTCGCGGCCGTAGGTTTCTTTGTCAAAGTAAACACCGCTGGTGAGCTTGTGACGTTTGTAAAAGCTCTGGTCGAAAGCGTCATAGAAACAGTCGGTATCTACAGAGAGCTCAGCCAGGAGCTTTTTCGCTACTGTGCTGTAATCTGCTGGCGACTCCAAACTCTGACTGCCGCCGTAACCGATGAGTGACTTGCCGTCGACGTTGAACTCGTTGCGTTTGGCATGTCCGCCGAAATCGTCGTGGTTATCTAGAATCAGAATTCGAGCGTCTGGATGTTCCTGGCGGTAAAAATACGCCGCACTCAGGCCGCTAATGCCAGCGCCGACGACGATGAGATCGTACTCTTCGTTAGCGTTTGAGGCACCTGTTAACAAGTCTTGTCCGGTGACGAGGGCATGGGCATTTTCAAAAGAACCAACGTGACTGCCGCGCAGTCCCGTTTTCATAGGCGGGTAGTTTTTCGCGATATTTGCTCGTGAGGGTGCTGCTAAAAACGCACCCGTCCCCAGTGCCGAGGCTTGAATAAAGTCACGGCGATTGATATTTGTGTGTAGACCCAGGGCGCGGTCGTTAGCCATTTCGCTCTCCGACTTATTGAGTGTTTACTATAGGTACCGGGAGCTGATCTAGAAAGTCTAAACCGAGGAGGCCGTCGACCCGGTCTGGCAGATCGGCGAGCGCGCCTACCAAAAAGTGATCCAGGGTGAGTGGACCGGCCGATATCGATTGCAATTCGTAGACTGCCACATCAACTACCCCATTCGCGGTTTCTGCCTGGACGCGGTGACGCGTGCGTGTTGCGCCCAGTTCTCGTAATTGCAGCTGCGAGATGGCCGTCAGCGTTGCCCCTGTATCAACGAGGAGTGTGAGTGTGGTCGTGCCTGTCGGTGTTGTGATCTCGACGTCGGTATACATAGCGCGGCCTTCGCGGCGGATGGGTAAGGTCGACCTGAGTTGCGTCAATTTCTGTTGCAACGCCTCTCTTTCGTGGTTCGTGATCCCGGTCAAACCCAACTCTTTGATGAGGCGTTCAGCGCTGCTAGTGGCCCCAGAGCTCAGCAACCATTTGGCAAGCAAATAGCGGTGCAGGTCATAGCTGGGTTCCCGCACGGTTTGTCGTTCAAAAAAGGCGATGGCTTCGTTGCTTACGCGGCGTGAACTAAATCGCTGATCGGCGCTGCGTGCGATTTGGTCAATCTTTCGTCGCGCACGACTCAGGTCTTCGTCATCGAGAGACAACGATCGAATCGTGAGTAGTTCCGAAATAGCTTCGTCAAACTGATGCGTCTGATCGTATAGGCTCGCCAATAAGAAACGTAGATCGAAGTTGACCGGCGTTTCAGAGAGAACCGTTAGGATTTGTGCGATGGCCGCGAAGTGGCGTCCACGGTCGATGAGTATTTGGATCGGATCTTGTGTTGGGGCCTGCTTAGATCTAACAGACCGGTTTTCGTTCTGCGTAGTTTTCCCTGATACGGAAGGCGTTGTTGCAGCAGATGCGGGTTTGATATCAGTTTGGCCCGATGCGGAGGGAGCGTTTTGTTGCTCATATCTCATGCCCGCGTAGGTGGCGAGCACTAGAGAGACAAGCCAGGCGATGACTAGGACAGTTCGTGACATCCTTTGATTGTACAGTCAGTTGGTCCTAAGTACGCCTGCCTCGGCAGATAACGATTGTATTGGCGAGCTGCGGTTCGCGTAACTTGCAACGGCCGCTTTACAGACTGGCCGATTTTGGTGATGCGAGAGCAGCGCCGATTGTGATTAGTGTAAAGTTTGGCGCAGCGTCTGCAAACCAGACGCGGGCCGTGTTGAAGAAGGCCGCTTGTATGGCCGTTTATTCCATCTCTAGCATTGGAGAAGTCGAGTTAGGTCGTTTTTTTTGATTGAGCCGGCGACTTGGCTGCGAGTAGACTCAGGTTTCTAATATGGGAAAATCAGCATGGATATAGGGGTTAAGGACAAGGTGGCGATTGTCACTGGCGGTAGTGAGGGCATTGGTAGGGCGGCTGCAGAAAGACTTTCTGCCGAAGGGGCAAAGGTAGCCTTAGTATCGCGAACACAAGCAGATCTGGACCGAGTTGCAGCGGAAATCAACAGTGCGACGGGCAATGAGGTTATCGCTGTTGCGACCGATGTACGCGATGAAAGTGCTTGTGAGGCGATGGTAAACACGGTCGTTGCCGCATGGGGTCGGGTGGACATACTTGTTAATAATGCAGGCACTTCTTCTGCTGCTCGTTTTGAAGATATGACCAATGATCAATTTGATGATGATTTCACATTGAAGGTTAAGGGTGCGATCTACTGTACGCGTTATGCACTGCCATACCTGCAACAGCAAGGCGGCGCGATTTGTAATACCACGACGCCCGGAGGCAAGGCGCCTGGTCGAGCATCACAGCCGACTGCTATGTCTCGCGCAGCGGGCATATCGCTGACCAAAACCTGGGCGACCGAATTTGCAGCCGCTGGCGTTCGAGTGAACACGGTTTGTGTCGGTTTTCTCCGCAGCCGCCAGCATGAAAGGCGGTTTGAAAAAGCGCATACGGAAAACCCAAACCTGACCCTCGATGAGCATTACGCTGTTTTTAACAGCATGATTCCGATGGGCCGCGTCGGTGATGCGAGTGAGGCGGGAGACGTTATCGCTTTCTTGTGTTCGGACGGTGCCAGGTACGTGACGGGTACGGCGGTGAATGTCGATGGTGGGATGTCCCCTGTCGTTTAGGCGGCTCGTATTGCTTGTCAGCCAGGAGTACGGTGTTAGATTAACTCTATAGCAGACATGGGCGTCATCATGAGCGAAGCGATAAATCTCTCTGAAAACCTGCATCCAGCGGATCCGCAACGATTTGCAGATCAGGAAATATTGCCGTTGTTCGCAGAACTCAGGGCCAATGATCCTGTGCACTATTGTGAAGACAGTTCTTACGGACCGTACTGGTCCGTAACGCGGTACAAAGATATTCAGGAAGTCGACACGAATAATGACGCCTTCTCGTCGAGTGCCTATCTCGGCGGTATTACCGTTGATGATGAAATCGTTGGCGATGCAGATAGTGAATTCTTCCTCGCCAGTTTTATCACCATGGATCAGCCAGACCATGGACCGCAACGAAAATCCGTCAGTGGCATCGTTAAGCCAGATAGCCTGATGAATTTTGACAAACTAATCCGCCAGCGGGCGCAGGAGACCCTCGATAGTGTGCCGGCAAATGAACCCTTCGACTGGGTGGACAAAGTAGCCATCGAGTTGACCACGCAAATGTTGGCGACCTTGTTTGATTTCCCATTTGAAGATCGCCGTAAACTGACGCGCTGGTCAGATGTCACGACAGCAGAAACCGACTCGCCAATTTTGGTCGACGGACAAACGGGCCGGATCAAAGAGTTGATGGAGTGTTTGGCGTGTTTCAAGGCGCTTCGCGAAGAACGCCGTGGTGGGAGTAACTTTGATTTACTGACCATGCTGGCGAATGATCCAGAGACAACGGATCAAAGTGATCATGAACTTCTGGGTACCTTGCTGCTCTTGATTGTTGGTGGTAACGATACAACGCGCAACAGCATGAGCGGCAGTATCAATGCGTTCCATCAATTTCCTGAACAGCTCGCCAAGCTCAAGGCGAATCCGAAGCTCCTGGGTAGCGCCATCTCCGAGGTCATTCGTTGGCAAACGCCGCTATCGCATATGCGTAGAACCGCCCATGTTGACTATGAGCTTGCTGGCAAGCAGATCCGTAAAGGTGACAAGGTAGTTATGTGGTACTACGCAGGTAACCGCGATGAGGAAGCGTTTGAAAACCCAAATGATCTTGATATTGAGCGCAAGAATGTACGCCAACACCTGTCCTTCGGTTTCGGAATTCACCGTTGTCTTGGGATGCGTCTGGCAGAGCTACAGCTGAAGATTCTCTGGGAGGAGATTCTCGCGCGCTGGGATCGTGTCGAGGTGCTGGAGCCACCAGAAAGGGTGCGATCAAACTTCGTTAACGGCTACTCGAAGATGATGGTTAAGGTACACCCAAAGGCATAAGAGGCCGGACTAGGTCACACTTACCCGCTCAGCAAGAGAGGGAACCTCAGCTAAACTGCGCAAAACATCATTCAAATGAGTGCAGCCAAGCACCCCAGGTAGTGTTTCGATCACCCTCGCGCGCATGTCGAGCAAAGACGTGCCGATCATTTTTTGGATGTTGGCGATTGCACCTGGACACTCCGGAAAAGGCAACACATGAGGGATTGCGTCAATTCGTGTCAGTTCTAGGGTTTCAAGGTCGGCGCTGCCGGTAACATGGTACTCATGGATCGCGACGCGATCGAGCTTCGGATCACTCGCACTGTCTTGGAATCCAACATCGATCTGTATCGCATTATCTGCCACCCAAACATCGATGCGACGAGCGCGGCGAAAGCCGGCATGCCTGATCGTTGGTAATTCGTGCCAACTTAGTAAATCCTCTGGATTAGGTAGAGGCACGACTTGTGGATTGTTGTCGGGTGGCCGCACTTCGGTCAGCGCGCTATTACCGGTCGCGAAACCCGTGCAGACGTTTTCCATCATCGTGCGGCGAGACTCGAAGTTGTCGAAGTCGCTATCTTCCATCCAATCTAAATCCCAACGCGACCAAGCCCATCCTGAGACCAAACTGACACCGGAGATATCATCTAACAGTAAATATAGAGGTGTGCCATTGACTCGTTCTTCATGAATCTTCTCGTCTAACACAGCGCGGAGATGGCCGCCGCCGCGGGCGCCGACAAGCGCAGACAGGTCGACGCGATTACTGCGCACGTTCTTGATCAGGCGTTCTGGGTTGAGTTCGGCTGACATCTCGTCATAGCGTGCCACTTCATGATCCGCACTATCAGCGCGTGTGATGAGATCTCGACAACGGCCTTCGATATGCATGTTTGTGCCGTGACCGTCAGGCCAGGTCGAATCAAGAGTCGATGTGCGGCGCACGCTGTTTGGGCGGCGCACGGGGGCATGGCCCTTTGGGTTACAAACCAATTCCATAGAGATTCGCTAAAAGAGAGGCGGCCGCTATTCTAGCCTAGTTTGGACGATGGTTTGCATCATGTTCTCGCGCTGAACTCGATGTGTAGTTCTTTCAGAATTCTTAGACTGTAATTAGGCAGGTGGCGCAGATTGTTTTTTTCGGGAACGAGCGAAAAATCGTCGACGGAGTCGATAAATGCTTTGAAGCCCCAGTACAGTTCGCGCCGTGCGAGTGGGGCGCCAAGACAGTAGTGCGTACCGGTGCTGAAGCCGAGATGGCTGCCCGCATTTTTTCGCTCCAGGTTGATCGCTTCTGGATTCTCAAAATGTCGGGGATCTCGATTTCCGGAGGCGTAACGGAGGTCCACCTGTGCGCCCTTCGGGATCAGTACGCCGTGTAGTTCATAGTCGTTTTTAGTGATACGCATCATGCCTTGCGTTGGCGTTTCGAGGCGCACGACTTCGTCGCAGAATGTCTTGAGGTATTTCTCCGGATTTGCGCTGAGTTGCTGCCAAACGGACCGGTCCTTGTCGAGAAGCATAAGACCCGCGGCCAACGCGTTCGTGGTGGTCTCTGATCCGCCGACGAAAGTGTCTTGCATCATCTCCGCGTGCAATTCGTTGTTGGTCAGGGTTCGACCCCAACCGGGCACTTCTAGGTTGACAAGGTCTGACAAAAGAGAATCATCTGGTGTCTTGCGCAGTCGATCAAAGATTGCCTGAAAGTAGTGCTGTGCCTCTATCTCTAAATCTGTGTAGTAGAGTGTTTCGTCTGCGGATAGGCCGATGGATAGCCCTTTGATCCATCCATCTGTCCATTTTTTGATCTGCCAAACATCGTTCATGTCGGCACCCATTTGCTGGCAAATGATGAATAGCGGCAGTGGCACCGCATATTGATGGACAAAATTGCAGTGCCCATCATCGATAAATTCTGCCATGAGTTGGTAGGCGAGTTTTTCCACGTCCGCATCGATCGCTTTAATTCTCTTGGGTCGAAACGCCTGATCGAAGATGGCACGCATTTGTTTGTGATTGGGGTCGTCTCTGGCCGCCAAGGATGCGCCTGGAACCCAACCTTTTTCTAAGAAGCGCTCGTGTGCCAAACGCGCGTTGCCCTTGAGGGTGCTGTGGTCGTTTGAGTATCGAAAGTTCGAGAAATTATCGTAGTCTAATGCGATTTTGCGTTGATCCTCGTATCGAGACACAACGTAGATTCCGGTATTAGGGTCCTTGAACACGGGCGCTTCTTCCCGCAGGAGTGCATAAGTTGGGTAGGGGCACTCCAGGACTTCCGGGTCAGCCAGCGTCGCGTCGGCAAGACTTGCGGGACATACGGGCGAGGCCATGCGATTGATTTCGCTCAATTTTCCTCCAAAAAGGGGTGTTATCAGATACGTTCCAGCGCTCTTGCGAGAGGTTCGAGGATGGCAACGCGGTATGGGTTGCGCAGCGAATAGATGACCGTATCAACCCCAACCGCACGCAATGCTGCCGCGACAGCTGCTGATTCGTTGGGGTCTTGGTCAGCGGTCAGCGCGACTTGGACGGAACACTCTATCTCGCTGATGTCACGCCCCACAGCTGCGCAGTGTTGTTGGAGAACATCGTGCTTGGCGTGGAACTGTTCAGGACTCGCAAACGGCAGGTTCCAGTGGTCCGCGTATCGGGCCGCAATACGTAGCGTACGTTTCTCCCCGCCACCGCCAATGATAATCGGTGGACCATTCCGTTGGGGACCTTTGGGCTCGCATCTTGCGTCTGTCAGGGCATAGTATTTACCGTTGAAACTGGTGGTTTCTTCTCGAAGGAGGCTGCGGACGATTTGCACGCTTTCCTCAAAACGATCCATCCTTTGCCCGATGGGTAATAGATCGATGCCATAAGCGGCACACTCACCTTCGTGCCAGCCGGCGCCCAGACCGAGGTTGAGCCTGCCGTCGGAGACGATGTCCAACGTCGCTGCCATGTTGGCGATCACGGCAGGGTGGCGATAGGGTGCACCGTTGACCATACACCCGATGCGCACCCGTTTAGTCATCGCAGCAAGTGCTGACAGCGTTACCCAGGCTTCCATGCAAGGCCCCGTCTCGTCGCCAACAAGCGGGTAAAAGTGATCAAAGTTCCAGCAGCTAGAAAAGACTGGAATTTCGTCGGTGGCCTGCCATATCGCGACCATGTCCTGCCATGCACAATGTTGTGGTGGTGTTTTGATTCCGAACTGCATTACAACCCCGCGTGATGGTGGTGAATAGGGATATACTGGCTAAACACATGCGCAATGTGTAGTTTTACTGAGCTGTATTTGTTGCTGAGCGCTGGCAGCAAGTAGCAATCGGTGACGCCGTAAGTCAATCAATGCCTAGGATTTCGCAATACGCGAAACGTGACATAAAGTGATCAGAGACGGCCTAATCTGCCTACGGTGGCTAAGGGATATAACAGATGGAATCAGCAGTGGCGATTGAAGTTGTGCTCGGGGATTTGGCGATCATCGCAGAATCTCAAGGAGATATCGTGCCTTTGGTTTACCAGCGGTTTTTTGCCGTGAGCGAAGACGGCCAGGCTTTGATGAGTCACTCAGATGTGCACATGCAAGGGCGCATGTTTGAACAGGTGCTCGAGCTTCTCTTCACAGACGATCATTTCGGTCCTGGCTCTTATCTGGAATGGGAGCTTGAAAATCATCTGAATGCTTATGGTGCAACGTCGAACATGTACCAGTCGTTCTTAGATGCGGTGGTTGCGGTCGCGCAATCGTGTCTTGGTGATCGCTGGCAGACGACCAATGCCGAAGCCTGGCAACAAAGAGTTGACCGAATTCTAACCGAGGTGAGTGTCTACGAGGCGAGTAACGCCGGCCAATCTGCCTCTATGTAAGGTCTGAGCTCCGCGAGGGATTCATGTAGGGCGGTGACGGCGCTCTCGATTTCGGTATCGGTCATGGCCGTACTCGTGCAATACATCAATCTCGTCGCTGACATGACCCCGTGACGGATCATGGTTAAGTGGAGCAAGTTCGTGAGTTGACCGGCTGCAACCATGCCAGTAAACGCATCTCGAGAATCATGTATGTCGTCGGCGGTGAAATGTAGATTCGTTAACGATCCAGATCCGAGTGCGCGTGCCTTTAAGCCGGCTTGGGCGAATGCCTGATTAAACCCTTCACGTAGATTTTCGCCCATCGTATTGAGCCGCGTCGCGTCTGCATCAGTATAGGCGAGCATCGCTGCTCGACCTGCAGCCATCGTCAACGCGTTGCCGCTGAAGGTGCTCGCGTGCATCACCGGACTTTTTTGCTCCGGGCTAAAAAGCTGCATGAGTGCTCTATCACCCCCAACGCCTCCGACGGGAAGTCCGCCTCCGATGATCTTACCCATGCACGTGAGATCGGGTGTCACGCCGTAGTTCTTCTGGGCGCCGCCTTCGCTTAGACGCAATGTAATCACCTCATCAAAGATGAGGACGATGCCGTGACGGGCGGTTACTTGACGCAAGGTTGTGAGGAATTCCTGCGTGGCGGCAATCATGCCCATAGACCCGAGTACCGGTTCGACGATAACGGCTGCGAGTTCATGCGCATGTGCATCAATGAGCGCGTGCGCTCGTGCCGGTTCGTTGTAAGGGCACACCACCGTATCACCCAGCACGCTCTCCGGAAAACTCCCGTCAACGGCAGTCGCAGCGGGTGCATCGAGCTCGCCACGCCGATCTGGGAACGGCACGAGACTGACTTCCGCTAGTTCATAGCTACCGTGATAACCGCCTTCCATTTTCATAATCTTTTGGCGACCAGTTGCAGCACGGGCGCAGCGGATAGCCATCAATGTCCCTTCGGTACCTGAGCTTGTGAATCTGAGTTGTTCAATTGAAGGCACGCGCTCGACGATGAGTTCGGCAAGCTCTATTTGATCGGCGTTGGGCGCCGCGTAGGCGGATCCTTTTGCGACTTGCTTTTGGACCGCGGCGACAACGTCAGGTTGTGCATGACCGTGGATGAGCGACGTGAAATTATTCATGAAGTCCAAGACTTCGTTGCCATCGATATCGCGGAGACGACAGCCGGAGGCTTCTTCCATAACAAGAGGGTAAGGTCCGTAGTGCGCACTTGATCGAGTATCGCCGCCTGGGAATACGCTTCGAGCTCGTTCTCCAAGCGCAGCGGAAGCGGGTGAGAAGTGACGATATTTAGAAATTAGGGGATGTTCAGACATCGGTGTAACTCCCAGGAAATGTTCCGATATAATAAGGATAGTGTACTTTCGTTGAATTGGTTAGTTTTGAAACTCGAAAACCCCGGCAACGAGAGTTGGAATTTTATACCCTGGAGGGACCGATGGCGCGAATAGAATTGCTCACTGATGAGAGACTACCGGCGGATAAACGGGCGCAAGTGCAAGCGCTTGAAGCACAGGGATCAGACACGGGCGTGATGAGAGCGACCGCGCACCTCCCAGAAATGTTCGACGCTTACTATTCGTTTTACTTCCCCGCCCATCAGGTGGGTATAGTTGAGCCTGACTTAAAAGAACTGGTGAGACTTAAGATCGCCCGACTCAATGATTGCTTCACGTGACTAAACGCGCGCTTTCCATCGGCGATGGAAAAGGGTCTGACCGAAGACAAGATTGCACAGCTGGATGAAGCAGAGAACGGGTATACACGCCGCGAGCAGTTGGCCTTGCAGTACGCTGAACTGATGGCACAAAACCACCACGCTATTGACGATGCCTTCTTTGCGGAACTTCACGAGGTGTTCAATGATCCAGAGATTCTGGAACTGGGCATGATGATCGGGCAGTACATCGGTTTTGGCAGGCTGCTGAAGGTCTTGGATCTAGAACCCAAATACTGCGCGACTTGATGGTGGATTATCAATCGATCGACGTCGCGATGATCACGCCAAAGTTAGGCGCTGAAATAGGGGGTGTGGATCTGGCCAATCTAGATGCAACTCAAGTGAGCGAGATCAAGACGGCCTTTCGTGAGCACTTGGTATTGGTCTTTCGCGAGCAAACAATGACGAGAGAGCAGCACAAAGGTTTCGCGCGACTGTGGGGAGATTTGCAAACACATCCAGCGAAAACAAATCTCGGGCGGCCGGGTGATCCTGAGATATTTGATATCAACATCACGCCGAAGACTAAAGTTGCGAACGGGGAGGCGTGGCACACCGACCTCTCATGTGAGCCGATTCCGCCTTTGGCATCCGCTCTCTACATTACTGAGACGCCAGCCTCTGGCGGTGGAGATACGTTATTTGCCAACATGTATGAAGCCTATACCAGCCTCAGCGATCAGGTTAAGGAACTACT